>DATHTZ010000098.1:0-14431 GCA_035462675.1 Nitrospiraceae bacterium
GAGCAGGTGTCGAACCGGATTGATGTATTCGACGCCCCTGCGTTCATTCTGGCCGAAGTCGATCGCGATGTTTTGCTCCTTGATGAGTAGGAACAGTAGTACAGCGACCGGTACGCTGAATACGATTCCGAGCAATATAAGTTTGCGTCCGATTTTCAGGTTCCGAAACATGGCGGGGCCTCCTGATGAATGTTGACGCCTGAGATGTTTGATCAGACGATCATGATGCTGCCTTCAATGCCGGCTTCGTCGGCATCACTGAGGGCAGGTCTTCGCGCTCCAATGGGCAATGGATATTGCTCAAGATTCTTATAGTGGCCAATACATAATTGCTCATTCAGGTTTAGCAGAGGTTTGTGTTTTGTCAAGCTACGAGGTGGACCCACAAAACAAGAAATCCCCTGTCACAATGCGGGAAATGAGAATCGATTCATGCGCAGGATCGTGCGTTAGCCGGATTCTTCGCTGGAGATGAACCTGCTGGAAAAGTCAAAAATCGGCGGCGATGCACAACTGTGCACAAATGCGAAGATCATGGCCAGGTTTATGACGATCGATAGCGGTTACACCTGTTCTTATTGATTTAACAGCATTTATGTTCATGAAACTGGATCAAGAATCGGTCGTCCTTTCAAGTTCTTGTGTCGGCACATATGTTGCTGGAGTTCCGCGAGGCGTATGGGCCATGGTGGAGAATGATTCTTTCGTGAAGGCCCAGAGGGTCAATGATGGGATGAGATTCGAGAGTTGTAGAAACTGTCGATTCGCTTGCTAATGGTGAATGACCGGATACACTCAAGTACGAATAACGATATTGCAATCCCAGAGAGAGCATTCGCGGCAATATGCGGACCCGACGCAAGGAGGAATGGCTATGTGCAGACAGGTTCTCATGATGTTGGCGGCGGGGATGACGATAATCTCATTGGTGTGGAGTACTTCGGCGAGAGGCGCGAGCGAGGCCGAAGTGGCGGAGCACTTGATCGAATTGGTGAAAATCGGTCGCGGGGTAGTATCGAATCATCAAAATACGATTAATGACGCGGCAATAGCTGAAAAGGGCTTTACGGCCGATTTCATGGCCGATCAAGTCGTGGAAGGGTTCAAGAAAAAAACCAAGATTGATCTCCGTATTCCTAATGTGGTTCCCCAAGTCAATTATTATCTTGCTATGGTGGAAGCGGAGCGGGAAGTGGTCGACGAGGCGCAGCCGGTCATCAATAGGCAGGGAGTCGGCTTCAAGGGTTTTATCCATGCCGTGTTTGCTCGGCGCGTCGGAGAACATTTCTATAAGAAGACTGGTGTTCGTATGAAGCTGACTGCGCTCGACTACCGGAATCCGAACAGCAAGCCGGACGATTTTGAGCAAGAAGTGCTTCGGATGTTCAGCGATCCACGTCATCCGAAGGACCAAGTCTATGTCCGCAACACAATGGTCGATGGAAGACCGGCGCTACGTATGATGGACCCCGAATATGCCGCCGCTTCCTGTCTGAACTGCCATGGTGCACCTAAGGGCGAGCGGGATATTACAGGGATGAAGAAAGAAGGGTGGAAAGAAGGAGGTTTCGCCGGGGCGATCAGCCTGGTCCTTCCGTTGAAGTAAGTAGAAAGAGCAGTTTCAATTACTATCTGTGTATTGACACACAGCGAACCCAAGGAGATGCGAATGAGCAAGATTGTTGTTGTGGATGATTCCTATGCCGAGCTTCAACTCATCGAAGGCTGTTTGAAAGGGGCGAATCATACGGTCGTATCCTTTCCGAGCTGCGACAAACTGGAAGACAAGGTGGCTACTGAGAAGCCGGATTTGATCGTGATGGACGTAGTCATGCCTGGCCGTAATGGCTTTCAGGCCTGCCGCGACCTTAAGAGCGATGACCGCTGTAAGCACATTCCGATCATCCTCTGCACATCAAAAGGAAACGAAAGCGATAAGTTCTGGGGGCAGCAGCAAGGGGCGAACGGTTATATCGTGAAGCCTTTTAAGGCTGAGGAACTATTGGTTGCCGTCAAAAAGGTGATGGGCTAACGTCAATGGATTCCGCACAGCGTTTAACGCAGGCAGATCATGCCCTGATAGCGCAGGGAACTACTTCATCAGGGCCAGGTCATGCTCAGGCAGACGGGGCCTCAAGCATGCGTGTTGCCGTTATTTCTATGGAGGAAGAGATCTTCACGATCAACCTGAAAAATGTGCGCGAAGTGTTTATCGTCGAATCCATCACCCCAGTTCCCGGGATGCCCTCCGGTTTGGTGGGAGTCACCAATCTCCGTGGCACCGTGATTCCATTGCTCGATCTCAGACCGATGTTCGGCCTCAACGCTGAGGCGCCCCTGCGGTATGCCGTCGTGGTGCAACAAGGAAACTGGCAGGTGGGTGTCTTGGTCGATACGGTTCCAGAAATTCGCACCATTGCCAAAGATCAATTTCTGCCTGCCCCAGCTGGCACGGGGGAAGGGGCGTTCGCCTTTGTATCCACCGTTGTCAAGTTGGAGGACCGGTTCCGAGGTGTGTTAGAAACGTCGATGATGCTGTCACATTTCGAGGGGACGAACTGACCAGGCTGCCACAAGCAGACATTGCAGGCAGGTCAAGGTACGATCACAGTGAAGGAGGGCGGGATGGCTAAGACAGATCGCACGAGTCTAATTTACAACCTCAAAACGCGGACAAAGCTGCTTATGAGCTTCGGCCTCGTCAGTGTAATCATTTTCGTGATGGCAGCCATCGGAGTCGTAACGCTCAAGCAGTTGGGTATCGCGTCGCAAGTGGTGTACGCCGACTATACGGTCCCCCTGGCCGAGTTTGCTGAGATGGGTGAGGCCTTAACATCCCACCACCAGGTCTTGACCAACATGACGAACATCACAAAACACGCGGACTTCGTATCTGAGTTCAAGCGGTTGGCGCCGTATCGCGAGAAGGTGAACCAAGTGATCGCCAACTATGAGGCGACGGTATTCCGCGTGTCTCGATCCGGCCGTGACGAGACGAAGGACTTCGCGATGTTGAAACCGGCCATCGAGCAATATTTCAAGGAATCTGAAGGAGCGCTCAGTGCGCTGGCCGATAGTTTCGGGAAGAACCTGACGCCCGCACAGGCTGAGAATATGCGAGAACTCGGAGTCTTAGCCTTGAGGGTGAATTTACAGCGGCCATTCGATCAGGTCATCGCACGCCACCATGAGCAAGTATTGGATCTGCACGATGTGGCGAAGGATCTCAACGAAGATGCCCAAGCCCTGGCCACTAATGGTACGATCATTTTGACCATCGGTGGACTTATCGCGGTGGTCCTCGGTCTCGGTATCGGGTATTGGATTGCTCAATTTTTCTCGAAGAACCTGACCCATATCGCGCAGGTTGCGCAGTTAGCGGCCTCCGGCAACTACCAATCTCGCGCTAAAGTGACACTCAAAGAGGAGATCGGTCAGATGGCTAGCGGGTTCAACACCATGTTGGACTACATTACGACAGCGCTTGCGAAGGCGGAAGGTGAACGCGACGAATTGCAAAAGCGGTTGATGGTCTTCCTCGTCTTGGTGTCGGATGTCGGTAAGGGAGACCTGACGAAGCGTGGTGAGGTGACAGCCGACATGTTCGGGAACATGGCCGACGCATTCAATCTCATGATTCAGCGGTTCTCACAGTTGATGAAACAAGTCCGTGAGTCGGCCGAACGCGTCAATACATCGGCAGGTGTGCTTCGAAATAACGCCAGTCAGATGGCCGGCACCGCAAAGCATCAGGCCGACGAATCGGTCAGAACGATGGGCGCGGTCGAACAACTGGCCTCCCAAATGCGCCAGGTGGCGGAAACCGCCGGCTCGTCTTCGGAGTCAGCGAAGCAAGTGTTACAGGCGACGGAGCGTGGCCGTGTGGCCGTGCAAGAAACCGTGCTGGATATGCAGAATATTCGCTCGTCGGTGCAACGCATGTCGAAACAAGTTAAAGCTCTGGGTGATCGATCGTTAGAAATTTCGCAGATCGTGTCGACGATTCGTGATATCGCCAGCCAGACCAACCTGCTTGCGTTGAATGCGGCTATCGAGGCAGCCGGCGCCGGTGAAGCCGGGGCCCGATTTGCTGTCGTTGCCGATCAGGTCAGAAAACTGGCCGAAAGCTCCACAGGAGCGACCCGCGAAATTGCAGACCTCGTGAAAGTAATTCAGACGGAAACGCAGGTCGCAGTTGTGGCCATGGAGCAGGAAACTCAGGCGGTGGAAGCCGGATCGGCTTCCGCGCTACGTACAGGCGAAGTGTTCAAAGAAATTTCAGGGATCGCCCAGCGCTCGTCGGAATTGGCACAGAGCATCGCCAGTGCCGCGGCGAGTCAGACTGCTTCAACGGACCAGGTGGGCCGTTCGATTAAGGACTTCGCCGGCGGCGCCGCGGCGACACAAAAAGCGACAGACTCCGCACGTGTAACCGTTGAGGACATGGCAAAACTTGCTGAAGGACTGACGTCTTCCGTCGCACAGTTCAAATTGGCCTAGGTCGACTTTCCGGGGCATCCTTTGGGCGGCTCCGAGTAAGAAAGGACACTGATGAGTTTCGAACTCGACCGACAAGGCCTCGTCGGCATTTTCGTTCTTGAAGCGTCGGAAGCAATGGACGTGCTGGACAAAGCGTTTCATCCGTCTGATGGGACCGCGCCAAGTCCGGCACAATTGCAAGCGCAGTACGTGTGGGCGCATAAGGTTCGAGGAGCATCAGCGCTCTACGGTTATGAGGGGTTGTCCTTGATGGGGTCGTTGCTTGAATCAATCCTAGAAGAGGCGCCGTCTATAGACGATTCCCTATGGCCGAAAGCCTTGGAGATCTTGCGTGGGATGGTGGTTTCCTTCGAAGCTCAATTGAAAGTTGTTGCAGATGGGGGCATAGAAGACCATAAGGTCAGTGCACAATGGAAAGGAGAAGTAGCAAGATTGTTTCCGTCTCCGTTTGCCGCCACCTCCTCTGAACCGGGGTTATTCTCGCCCGACTATCTCGTGCCGGCTCTCGATGCCGAGGTCCTGTCGTATTTCGTTCCTGAATCGGATGCGTATCTGCAAACCATGGAGTCACTTCTTCATCGTCTGCGCGAGAATTTCAAGGATGGGGAGGCTATTTATACGCTCTCCCGTACGGCACACACGCTCAAAGTGGCTGCGCGTACGATTGGATTCAAGGTGATCAGCGATATGGCCCATTCGATCGAAGATTGTATCATCGCGGTCCGGGAAGGGCAGATTTCCCCTTCGTCGGATGAGCTTGGGGTTATCGGTCAGGCTATCGAGGTCATGCGGTTACTGATGCGTCGAGATGACGGTATGGTTGCCCAACTCCAGCATGATGTGCCGGAAGTGACTCAAAGGCTGGCGCAGATCCGCAACGGAGAACAGATGACAGTAACGGCTCAAGCGGTGCCCGCAATCGTTCCGGTGGTCCGGGCTGCGACAGTCGTCATGGATCCTTCTGCGGGATCTGCTGGTTTCGAGGTGGCAGCGGCTCCTGTCTCGAATCCGTTAACGGACGAATATCTGCTGCCGCCTCTGGATGCGGAGGTGCTGTCCTATTTTGCCCCGGAAGCACAAGAATATATAGAGTCTCTAGAAGCCCAATTGCTTCGACTCGAGAAGGAAGAACACAATTCGGAGGTGATTGATCAACTCTTCAGGACGGCTCATACGCTCAAAGGGTCTGCCTATACGGTGGGATTCCAGTCACTTGGCGATCTGACGCACTATGTTGAGGATTTCATGATGGCGGTGCGTGAGGGCCGCGTCAAGATTCTCCCAGGGCATACAGATGTGCTTTTGCGATCAGTCGATGTGGTGCGTTTGTTGATGCGGCGGGACCCCACGTCCCTCGACATGCTGCGTCAGCGATATGCGGTCGCGATGCAAGGACTCAAACAGTTGGGGGCGGCTCAGGTGGTGGAGTCTGGTTCAGCCGTTCATTACATCGATGCGCCGATGGGCCAAGAACCACGCAATCAAGAAGCAATCGAGCCTGCTAAGGCGGTGGGAGATAAAACGGCGGAGGGTAAAGCCGCAGAAGATCGCGAAGTCATCCGCGTCAGCCGCGATCGTTTGGAACGGTTGCTGAATTTGGTCGGTGAGCTCGTCATCGGCCGAGGGCGGCTCGAACAGCGACTGCACATGCTGGAGCAACTCTCGCAGCAAGTATTGGCCTGCAAGGGGCGGCTGGTTGAATCGGTCCATTCGTTTGCGGAGAAACATACCTTTACACTTCCGACCACCTCATCCGGTCCCCCGACCGCTTAGGCGGAAGGATTTGCTGACGTCAGTGACTTCGGTAGCCTTGAATTCGATAAGTACGACGATTTTAATATCTTGTCGCGTCGTATTGGCGAGGTGACGGCGGATATTTCAGAGTCGATGACACAGTTGAGCGGGTCGATCCGCCGTTCGCACGACGACATGAGTCATCTGGCACAGTTGACTCTCGGTATGCGAGATGAAATTGCTCGAGCCCGTATGGTGCCGATAGGTACGCCGTTCACCCGATTCCACCGGGCCACGCGCGAGATGGCGCGTGCGACAGGAAAAGAGGTGGCGTTGGTCACTTCCGGTGAACATACCGAGGTCGATACGGTTGTCGTGGAGCGGTTAGTCGATCCCTTGATTCATCTCGTGCGCAATGCTGTTTATCATGGAATTGAGCTTGCGGCTGTTCGCGTGTCGAAGGGGAAGCCGGCGGCCGGCACGGTGTATCTCCATGCGGTGCATCGCGGGAATGCGGTGTTGATCGAAGTCGAAGATGATGGGGCTGGGCTCGACGTCGAAAAGATCCTGGCCAAGGCGGTCGAGCGAGGACTCATCCGTCCGGAGGTGGCTCGCTCGATGCCGGAATCAGAGGTCACCAAGTTCATCTTCAAGCCGGGGTTCTCGACGGCCGACCAGATCGGTGATCAGGCGGGACGAGGAGTCGGCATGGATGTGGTCAAGCGTGCTATTGAAAGCATGAACGGCCGCATCGATGTCGAGTCCGTTCGAGGAGTGGGAACGAAGTTTACCCTCAGTCTTCCGTTCACATTATTGATTGCCACGGCTCTTATGGTGCGGGCTGGGAGTGAGCGCTACGCGATACCTCTGCCGGCGGTGCGCGAAGTCACCATGGTGACTGCCGGGATGCATCAACGGATGGGTGAACGATCGATCTTGCATATCGGCGGTGAGGCGATTGAAGTGCAGCCGCTTCAACAGCTCCTCAATCGAAGCCGTGCGACGGTGGAAATTGGGAAGCCGGTGGTCATTGTGCGAACGGCTTCCGGGATGATCGGAATCGTGGTCGATGAATTGCTCGGTCGCCAGGAAATCGTCATTAAGCCGTTGGGGTCGTTGAAGCCTTTGGGTCGTTCTAGCTTCGGTGGCGCGACCATCGATCCAGAAGGGCGTGTGGTTCTCGTGTTGGATCCTGCTCGATTGCTGGCGCGCGAGCCGCAAGCCGCGGTAGTACCGGAGTTGTCGTCACATGCGACGGCGTCGGCGGACGCGCTGGTTCCCTACGTCGAGGCCCCAGATCAAAAAGCGACGGAGCGGTTGCTTCTCTTGATCGACGACTCCTTGAGTATCCGAAAGTTCGTGGGACGGATGTTGGAGTCGGCTGGCTACGATGTCCATACGGCGGTGGATGGAGAAGAAGGTCTCCGTAAGGCGTCCATGCAAAACTATCAGCTGATTATCACCGATCTCGAGATGCCGAAGCTCAATGGCTACGAAGTGATTCAGGGGCTGCGCAGCCGGGAGCAAACGCAACAGACTCCAGTTATCGTCATGACGACGCGAGCCGGTGACAAGCATCGGCAAATGGCGCTCAATATTGGAGCGAGCTCCTATATTGCCAAGCCGGTTGAAGAGCGAGCCTTAATCCAGGAAATTGAACGCTGGATCGGCAAAGAAGCCGCTGTGCGCCAATAGGATCTATTGCGCCAGACCTGTGACTGAGGCCATGGTATCCGACAGTGAAGAGATGTATCGATTATGAGCTTACGAGGCCGTCACAATTCGGCGAATACGCTCGCGGAAACGGCCAGTTTCTTGGTCGTCCGTCTGGGGCTCAGCTATTTGGCGCTACCCGCAACTGGGGTTCGTGGGATTCTCACGCAAGAAGAGGCCGGCTATGATGAGGCCGTAACTGCAGCGGAGACTGTCTACCTGCCGATGGATCTTGCCCAACGGCTTTCGGTGGTTGCAGACTTGTCCGGTATCGAGAGGAGGACTGTGTTGTACTCAACCGGACGTTCCCATGGTGCGATTCGCGTTGAGCAGGTGGTGGGTTTGACGGACGTAGAACGGAAGGACTGTCTTCCGTTGCCGCCCCAGTTTCACTGTGATGAACGAAATTGGTTTGGAGGGATGTTGCCGTATCAGGATCAGTTGGTATTGATCCTGAATCCTTCATGGGTACTGGGAGAGTCGCCCGGCGTAGTACCTGTGGCGGTCGGGCAGGCGGAACAGCTGGTTGAGGCAATTCCAGCAGAGGTTGGCAGATTGTGCTAAGGGCTGCTCGTGGACAACAGCAAACTCAGGACACGAAACGGCTGTGGAGTGTGGTGGTGTTTTCCGTTGGTGGGATGAAGCTGGCCGCACGAACTGAAGATGTGGAGGGGGTCTCGCCCTGGACTGAGGCTATTCCGGTCCCGAGCCGGACTCCGTTCGTCCAAGCCATGCTGAAGCGAAACAATCATGTGATGCCGGTCTATGATTTGGCAGCCAGACTGAGTCGCACCGTGCAGGGAGAGCCGTTGTTGTGCTTGGTGGCTCGCCACATCGATGGGCCTATGGCTATCTGTATCGATGCCTATGTGCCGTCTCTCGAGACGGTGAATGCGACAGCGATTCGTCCGAATGACAGTCAGGATATCGAGTCGCTTGGTTCAGTCACGATTGGTGAATATGATGTGGCTATTGTGGCATTGCAGCGACTAGGCCGGTTGAGACAGGATGCCGTCAGGAGTTAACGGTACTGAGGGAAGGAATCTGCCATGCCGAAAGTGTTAATTGCCGACGACAGCATTGCGGTGAGAAAAGTTGCCGAACGGTTGTTGACAGAGGCTGGACTTGGAGTCACTCTTGCTGCGAACGGAGAGGAAGCCTTGGCTTGTTTGGCCAAAGAGACGCCTGACCTGGTCGTGTCCGATGTGATTATGCCGGATAAAAGCGGCTATGAGGTGTGCGCATTCGTGCGTGCTCAGAGAGCGTTAGCGAATACGCCGGTACTTTTGATCTCGGGCATCGTGAACGATGAAGTGACAAAGCAGGCAGAGTCCTGTCACGCCGACGGAGTGTTAAAAAAGCCGTTTCAGGGCACGTCTCTCAAGGATCGCGTGCTCGAGCTGTTAGCGAAACGGCAAAGTGCTGCAGCGCCTGCTATGAAGAGTGTCGAGAAGGCGACGGTGCCCACAGAGCCAATTCAAGGCGCACGCGTGAGCGACGAACAGTTAGAAATCTATCGGCAGGCCGTTGCGCGATTGAAACCGTTAGAGGAAGAGTTGTTGGCCGAACGAGATCGAGCAACACGGAGTATTCAACGAGTGGCAGAACTCGAAAAACAGTCGGGTCGTGCCCAGGAACTCGAGTCGATGTTGGCAAGGGAACGAGAGCAGGCTGCTCAGCTGAAGAAGCAACTCGCAGCAACCGACAGTGCTATTGTTCGGGTGCAAGAACTTGAGTCTGCACTCAAGGCTGAACGAGAGCGGACTGCTGAGGTCAAGAACCAGGCATCCCTGGCGGAGAGCCTGGGTGTGCGTGTGCGGGAACTGGAGGCGGCTCTTCAGGAAGAACGGGAAGGTAGTGCGCAACAGGCCGCGCATTTAACCGAGCTGCAGAAGACCGCGAGTCATGTCCAAGAGTTGGAGGCGACTCTGCATGCCGAGCGCCAGGCTGCCACACAACTGGTAGAACAACTAACTGAGATGGAACAGGCGGTGGCTCGGTCTCAGGTATTAGGGCAGCAGCTTGCGCAAGAGCAGGAGCGAACGAACGACTTGACTCGTCGTGTGGCCGAGAGCGAAGAAGTTGCCGCACGAGTGAGTATGTTAGAGCAAGCGCTTGCTGCTGAACAGGAAAATAGCAAGGGTCTTGCCGCGCGCCTCTCCGAAGCGGAGCGTGCGTCGCAGGAAACTCTGGAGAGTGATGTACTGCTTCAGACGGAACGGGAACGAAATAGTCTTCTGATGAAGCGCGTATCTGAATCTGAGCAAGCGGCTGAGCAAGCCACCAAGCGGTTTGAAGAGATGGCGATCAAACTTGGGGAGATTGCGGGGCTAGCCTCTCAGCTGGGAAACGGAAAGCGACGTCTCTGATCCTGTACGACCTTTTCTGCGATCCATCACTGTCGTGAAGGACTGATGTTATGGCTGCCGACACCCCAGATGATTTTCAGAAAGAGCTGGTCGATCTCTTTGTTCAGGAAGCATATGAATGGCTCCAGAATATTCATGACGCCCTTGATGAGCTCCAACAGGGTCCGGCGCCTGAGCAGCATGCCAAGCTGATTGGGGCGATTTCGGCCGGAATAACAAACCTCGGCGGTTCTGCTGCCACGATCAACCTTCCAGAGATCGAGCAGACCAGCTTCAAGGCGATTCCTTTCATTGAAGCCCTCCGGGATTCACAGAAAAAGTTCTCCGTTCAGGACTTTCTTCCGCTCTGTAAACAGCTGGGACAGATCCATGCCGCGTTGATTCGTGCGACAGGCATCTCTTTTGAAGAAGCCGAAGGTGATGCGAAAACTAATGCAGTGTACGAAAATCTTGCTCCCAGGGAGTTTCTAAAAGCGCTTCAGGAACTACAAAAAAACCAGTCTTCCGGTATTGCCTCTGGGCATAACCTTATCAGCAGCCTGATCGAGCAGATAGAAGGGCAGATTCAGGCGGGTGTCGAATGTATCGATGCCACGGTCATTCAAGGATATCTTGCGCGGGTATCCGAAGCGGAAGAGTCGTTTCTGAAGGCAATTGAAGAGCGGGTGCCCGAAATTTTAAACATGATGAGCGACCTTAAGATGAATAGGGATGAAGCTTCCTCACACATGAGGGTGCGCGAAGACTCTCTTCAAAACATCGCACAGTTGTGCACAGGAGCGCAGCAGGTGAATGCGGGTTCGGCTATGATGTTTTTCACAGGTCTGCACAGTTTGCTGACCGTGATGGCGCAGCGTCGGGTGTTTCTGGCCGCCACGCGGGTGGAATCGGTGAAGGCGCGTCTGCACGCGATGGGTGGCGCCATTCGCCAGTGGGTGGAGCATGGGCGAGCCCAGCGTGCTGCGATCGGTCAGTTACTTCCTGCCGACCACTCGTGATCTCTGTGCCGGAATCCAGCAGAGAGATTCGTCGAGGTCCATGATGTAGTGGCACCTCCCAACCGATGATGACGGCATGATGAACTCAGAAGTCGACTATTATATGAGATATTGGGAACTCCGAGCCCTTCCGTTCGACAATGTGCCGAACCCGCGATTCTACGTTCCCTGTTCACAACATGACGCGGCACATAGGTGGTTGGGTTATGGAATTCAGACCGGCAAAGGCATGCTCCTGCTCACCGGTGACATCGGGTGCGGAAAAACGTTGCTGAGTCGTCGGCTGATCGTTGGGTTGCCACCTACTCGGTATGATATCGCACTCGTCGCCAATCCTGCCTTGTCTCCATCTGAATTGCTGGATGAGGTGTTGTCTCAGTTCGGACTCGGACTCGTGCGATCGAAAGCCGGACGATTGCAGACGCTCAATGAGCGCCTGCAATTGAATGCGCAGCGTGGGATCACCTCGGTGCTGATTGTGGATGAAGCGCAAGCGATTGAAAGCGCCAAAGGGTTTGAAGGGCTTCGATTGCTGACGAATTTTCAGCTCAACGATCGATTTCTATTGACCGTTGTACTGATCGGCCAGCCGGAGCTGCGTCATCGTATTGAGGGAATTCCGCAGTTGAACCAGCGGATTGCGATCCGTGCGCATCTGGGTCCCTTCACGGCAGAAGAGACAGCATCGTATATCACGGCACGCATGGGAGCTGCGACAGACCGGGTAGATGTATTTTCGAAAGAGGCGATGGCAGTCATATATGAACAGAGCAAGGGGATCGGGCGGCTCATTAATGCACTCTGTGATCAATGTCTCTTTGCCGGAGCGATTGAGCATGCCTTACAGATCGATGATCGGTTTGTTCAGCAGGTCGGGCAACTCACATGATGGATGCTCGAATGTTCTGCAAGAACGCCTTCGGATCATGAACGAATACAGCACGACAGACTGGTATCGGATTGCGCAGGAACAATTGACGGGTGTGGCTCTTGCCGTTCAGCGGCAAGACGAAGTCGACTTGGAAGGCTTGTCTTCCTTGGCGGTGGAGATTGCGGAGGCGCTCAAGAGAAGCGATCAACTGCTCATTCAGGCTATGAGCGGTCCTGCAGGCCCTCCGTTGATTACGAATCTTGTGAATGTCGGGATTCTGGCAACGAAGGTCGGCGCTAGGCTGGGATATTACGGGAAAGAGCTGGAACGGCTTACCTTCGCAGGGCTTCTGCATGACATCGGTCTCTTTGCCGTGCCGCAGTCGTTGGTCACAAAATCGGGTCGGTTGACCCATGATGAACGCATGCTCATTGAACAACATCCCGAGCTCGGCTATCAAACGATTCGAAAGGCTGGTCAGAAATACGACTGGCTGGCGCAAGTGGTCCGTCAGGCACATGAGCGGTGGAACGGACAAGGGTATCCGAGCAAGCTGAGTGGGCGGCAAGTCTGCGAGTTTGCCCAAATCATCGGTGCAGTAGATATTTTCGATGCTCTTGTAAGCCCGCGCGGGTATCGCCGCCGATTCTTTCCGCACGAGGCGGTGCGCGAATTGATTGTGGCGGAACGGGCGGCATTTCCTCGCGAAGTCATCAAAGCGTTGGTCGAACAGCTGTCGGCTTATCCGCTGGGTACCTCTGTACGATTGACCACAGGAGAGGTTGGCTCGGTCATGCGAGTCAATACGCGCTATCCACTTCGCCCGATTGTATGGATCGAGGGCGATGCGGCCCATGGCCAGGAGGGGCGGCAGCTCGATCTAAGCCGCACCCCTCTCGTGGCGATCATCGAAACACTGGAGCCTCCTGACGTCGCACGTGTATGGTTCCCAGACAAGGGAACGCAGGCTAAGATATCTGATGTCGTCCTCTCGGCATCCGATCAGTTTACGTCACTCTTGGAAGGCTTAGACGCGCTCGCGAGTGCGATCCAAGGCGCAGTCGAGTCAAGGGCTTCTATGCCGGAAAGTGGGACTGTGTCGCTGTCCGGCGAACATCGATTGAGAGATCAGCCCCCTGCGCAGGATATTTCGGATGCCAGCTTTGAAAAGGAAGTGATCGGGTTATTCGCCCTCGAAGCGCACGAATGGCTGGCGCAAATTCAGATAGCCATGAGACAGCTCGCTGAAGGGGCCAACGGAACGGTCCGCCAGAAGCTCTATGGGATTCTCTTGCAGGGCATTACCAATCTCGCCAAATCTGCGTCGACGGTGCAGCTCCAGACTATCGAGCAGATGGCTTCGAATCTGCTCCTGATTCTCTATGATGTGCGGCGGCAAGAGCCACGCGCGATGACGGCAGCGCTCCAATCGCTTCAGGGGGGGGTGGATCGGATCAGTCTGGCGGTACGTCGCTTAGCAGGAGACCACGAGGACGAACGCGCTGGATATGGCGATGTTTCCGTGAAAATAATGAGTGATTCTGTGCAGGCTGTTCCTGCCGCTGTGACAGAGCAACTTGAAGTTTCCCAGTTGCGGGTTCCGTTCACTGTGCCTTCCCGCGTCCCCCTCATTCAAGCCCTTCGTGACCTGCAACAGGCTCGTGCCAGGTCGATGCAGCCAGTCCGCGATGTATTGGAGGCTGTGATCCAGCGAGCCGAGTTGGAAGCCGATCATCTTGATGTCGCCAGCGTCGGGCGCATCTTAAGCGAACTTGACCGACTCGACGACGCCTTTCTTCAAGAAGTCCGTCGGCGAGTTCCCATCATCAGTTCCACTCTTGCACAGTTGCGAGGCAGCGAAGCGACAGATGTTGTGATGGCGTTTCAGCTTGATCCAATTCTCAAACAAATTGAGGCTCTCTATGATCTGGCCAGTGATGTGCAGGCGACGATGATCATGATGTTTTTGCAAGGACTGCGAGCCTTTCTCATGATCGCAGCCCACCGAAAAAATTCGACCTTGTCGCAGCGACTGGAAAGCGTTGAGACGAGAATCCATGCATTGATTCCGATGACGGAGCAGTGGAGTAATATCGGGCATGTCGAACGATTGGCTATTAGTGAGATCTTGGCAGTTTAGGCGCATGTCCCACATTGACCGTTCTACTGCGGCGGAGGTGGTGGCCCGCACGGTGCCGGGCCACTGGGACGGCGATCTCATCAAGGGAGCCCGCAATGGGTCGGCC
>DATHTZ010000099.1:0-2918 GCA_035462675.1 Nitrospiraceae bacterium
GCGGCAAATTTCCCCTTTCGGTGTCGGATCTGCAGTGACTTAGCCTATCCATCCTAATATGTCTCACGCAATCAAAGCTACGGGCGTCGACATCGGTGTTTGAGCCGTTCGGAGGAGGGCCGGCTTCGCGCGCTATGTGCAGCTGAGGGAAAACCGACGAGACCATAAAGTAGGGCCGCGCATTCTCGAAGGTGGGCAACCCATGACATCAACCCTAACACGATGGTCCAATCTTCAGCATCTGGTAGTGAGGATCGACTTCGAGAGGGATCTCTGCTGCACACCCTTTCCGACATACAGTTCCGCACCAAAGGTGCGTTCCCGGTAACGAGACAGCTAAGGTTCTGCAAAGGGTACACAAGACACGCCAGCACAGCAATGGAGGGCCCCATGAGTGTGAATGCCCGCGTCCAAAAGCACCGTGAGAAGTTGAGGGCTGTGCGCCGCCGACGGCTGGAGGTGCATCTCCCCAACGACTTGATTGACGCGGCCAACACGTTTGCCAGACAGCATGAGCGATATCTGCGGGACATCGTGTATTACGCGCTCAAGGATTATTTGACCCGGCACGGTGTGTTGGCGCCTCTACGTCAGTAGGAGGTCTACTCTCTTGATCGGTGCTTCCAGGATGGCTACTGATTCTGTTCCATCAGTACCGCCATCGCCTCCGATACATATGCTTAAGACCGCTCCTCTTTGAGCCCATCAGGAAAGTCGAAGACAATACCTCTCGTGGTCCCACGACCAGACGGCTCAGGATCCAGGAACATCCCTTCCGGCACTAACGCAGAGTTCCCGTGGTGGTACATATCAAAATACAGAATCTCTTCGGATTCCCTCCCAAAGCAGAGTAGGTGAATCCGGTCGACTATGTGCCCGTCCGGACTCGTACCGCACGAGCCGAGGCGTTGATAGAAGAAGGGGTGTCCGCCTGGGCAACGAAGCCGGCGGCAGTACCAATTGCCGTCAGCCGGAATAGGGTTTGATTCTTGATAGCCAAACTGTCCCAATGCGCCCTCAACTTGGTCTCGCTGCGCAGAGCTGTCCGCAACCCATTGGAGCGCTTGGGCTTCCGATGGACAACTCCCTTCCCACAGTACCACCCCATTTTTTAAGATCGCCGGACAACGAGAGATCCCTCGTGCCTGCTTGATCTCTGGAGTTGCCACTGAGGACGTAACAAAGCTTGAGGCCGGTGCCTGGTCAAGCGCAGATTTAAGTGTCGCTGCGACAGCTTCTGCCTGCTTTTTCGTGTCGTCGTAGACTGTAAAGATCAGCATGTCACGCCCGTGACTCTCATTTAGGCATCGGATGAATTGATTCGATATTTCTCGCCAGGGCATTCCTTCGGTAACAGCCGTCTGTACCGAATTCCTCAAGACCGTGACCTGAGCATCTGGGGGTTCGATTCAGTAACATTCGGTGAAGGTTGTTGAGCCGGACTTCTGGCTCGTGCAATTCTTGCCATTGCTGAAGTTGTGAAAGGTCGTCCCGCCGATCGACTGATGGGTGCTCGTCGTGCCATCCTGCCAAGTGCCGAAGGTCGTCTCGCCAATGGTGTTCGTTGATCCACTCAACCTGGGGGTGGAACCGGAATAGAAGTCGGTGCTCCCTACGCTGTTGCGTGTCGTGCTCGATCCATCGCTGAAATTATAGAAATCTGTCTTGCCAACGGACTGTCTTGATCCGCTGACGTTATCGAAGTTGTAGAAGGTGGTATCGCCGATGTCGGTGCTGGAACCGGATTGCCCGAAGGTCACAGTGGGGATCAAGAGAAGCAAGAGAATAAGGAGTGGCATACAGCATCTCCTGGTTGGACCTTCAGCCTAGTCCTCTGCTTGGCAGCGGGTCAAGCGTCAGACCATCGTCCCCACCTGCGATACCCCTGTCACCTCTTCCGCCACTCCCACATCCGATACCACCAGCCCTCTTTGAGCCGCGTATGCTTGACGTTGGTGCCATCTGGCAGAATCACATCACCCAGGGGCCGTTGTGGCCGTAGGTCTGAGGCGATATTTCCTTGCGTGCGTCTCGTCCCTGTCTCCTGGAGAAAGGCGGAACGAGTTGATTGGTTCATCTGGTTTGCTTCGTCCATCTACTTGGGCTGATTTACACAAGCACATGAGACCAAATAACGGTCTTCTTCTGCTGGCGAGTTTCTCAGTATCCTACTATGGACAGGAACCCTCCTGTGTGCACACCCCTCGCTGGTCTATTCGATTTGTTCCGGTGAATCAAATTTGATCCCGCGGCGGATCATTTTCGGACACTTGGATCGCTTCCCTACTTCTAGAGCAGCCTTCGTCCAAGCCAAAATGTGGGGAAAATCGCGGACCGCGACTAAGGACCAGGATTTCTAGATTAGGCATGTGGCTTGCTGTTCAGTGGCCAGCCCGCGTCTCGGTTTCAACTATTCTATGGAAAGGCCCCCAAGAATGAACATTTTTCTCACCACCCTGTTCTTGCAACCGCTGGTGCTCGTGACCCTGTACCTCTATGTGTCAGGCGTGTTTACCAATCGGAGAGCGTTCCGGTTTACCATTTATTCTATCGTGTTGGCCTTCTTTGCACTGTCTCTCACCATTCAACCTTCCTACCCAGGCTACGACCTCTTGGCATCAACCGCGGTGCTGTTGAGCGAGGTTCTGCCAGAATCTTAGACAGCTCTCCAATAAACCCATTGAACTCCGCCATGGGACTTCAGTGGCTGCTCCTCTTCCGCCACTCCCACGGCGGCACAAGCTGGGGATCGGCCCACAGGCCTTTCTTGGCCCCTCGTGCCTGCTTCTCCAGCCTTTCCAGCACGGTATCCCCCAGCGCATACTTTCGATACCACCAACACCAGCCCTGCTTGACGAGTTCCTGATTCAGATTCATGCCATCGGTCAAGATCACGTCTCCCAGGATACGTTTGTACT
>DATHTZ010000100.1:0-10261 GCA_035462675.1 Nitrospiraceae bacterium
TTTTGCCGACCAAGTTCATCGATGACGGAAATTAATTCTCGATTCATAGCATACTCTCCGGCGAATCCCCTGCAACCCCACTCCACACCACGACAATCGTCTTCATCTGACTAAAGCCTAAAATGTCACCACACGCCGCGCTTCAGCAATTGAGCCGAATTCAAGGATAGCCACCCGTTCAGCACGCGCATCCTTCACCCCAACCGCAATGCCCTGTTCATGGACTTCCTTCAACACTCCGACCACACGCCACTGCCCATCGATCGGCTGCCTGAGCTTTACGCTCACTTGCTCCCCCAATGCCCTGCGATAATCCTGAATCCGTTTGAAGGCCCGATCCAGACCTGGCGAGGAGACTTCCAGCGTATAGGCATGGGGGAATGGATCAGCTACATCCAAGGCCGGTCCGATTGCGAGATGTGCATGCCCGCAATCGTCTACCGTGACACCACCTGGTTTATCGATATACACACGAACGACTGACCGTGCACCCTGCCCCACACACACAACGTCGACCAATTCTAAGCCCAATGCCCAGAGGATGGGCGATACCACTTCGCTGATGCGATCGACAACCGGTCGGGGCTCCTTCACCGACACCCTTAGTCCCCTATTTTTTGATAGCCTATTCAAGAGATCAAACAAAAAAGTGGGCCTGCGCCCACTTCTAGTCCGAGGACCATAGCACGCCACCTATGCCAAAGCAAGGGGGCTAGCCGACCAGACTCGTGAAGCTCGCGGTGAGCCGTTGAGTGATCGGGCCAGGCCGTCCATCTCCAATAACTTTCCTGTCAATGCGGACGACGGCCAAGACTTCGACTGTGGTCCCTGTGAGAAATACTTCGTCAGCCTCATAAAGTTCTGCCTGCGAGACAAAACGTTCCTGAATAGGCAGCCCCCCCTTCAGGGCCAGATCAAGCACGACGGCCCGCGTGACTCCGGACAGAATATGCGGCCCTTCGGGAGCCGTCACTACCGCCCCCCCCTGAACCACCATCACGTTGCTGATGGCCCCTTCCGTGACCAATCCCGCGTTGAGTAAAATGGCCTCGAAGACCTGGGCCTGCTTTACTTGTTGTCGTGCCAACACATTGGCCAACAGATTCACACTCTTAATGTCACAACGCCCCCATCGAATATCCTCGGTCGTCATCGCGTCCACTCCGCTTGCTTGTACCGATCTGTCGAGCGGACGGAACTCACGGACCGTCATGACGACCGTAGGCGTGGCTTCATGTGAGTAGGCGTGATCACGGGGAGCGACACCCCTGGTGATCTGAAGATAGACTTTGGCCTCAGGGTAGGAGGCCCGCTTAATCCCTTCCAGAATATGGTCTGTCCACTCGGCGCAGGAATAAGGCTGCATTAGTTCAAGCGCTGTAGCGCTACGATCCAGCCGAGCCAGATGGGCATCGAGTGAGAATGGATGCCCCTTGTATGTTCGAATCACTTCGTAAACGCCGTCGCCAAACTGAAAACCTCGATCCTCAATCGAGACTTTTGCCTCAGCCAGCGGCATGAACGCTCCGTTAATGAAAGCTATATTCGGCACGATTAGGCACTCCTCCGAGACGAGGTATCAGAGGCCGTCACGTTGAAGACGCGCCGATCTTCGGCGGTGAATTTCCATCCCATGCGTTTCTCAAACAGCACCCGATGGGTTCCCGGCTTGACCGCTTTAAACTCGAACGTCCGCTGCCCATTATCGACCGCGTTATTCCCGGCGATGCGAAGGTAGTCGTCGGCCAGCAATTCGAGCTCCTTGGGATCATAGGTCGGAACCCAGAGCTCCCCTCGTGTCCTGTCTTCCCAGAGGTGAATCTGGATGGGATGCTCAAGGGTCGTCTCAATGACCTTGGCCCCATCCGAATGTGTTGCGCCATCATGGTCGTGGCCAGCTGTCGTATTCATCGTCATTGACGCGAGAACCCGCTCCTCACTATTTACCCGGCCATGCTATGGTTTTCGCCGAGGTCCAATAAAAATCTCAGCTCCTTCAATCAGGACTTCGTAACTCCCCACACAATATCCACCACCGTCCGTCCCTCGACCGTTTCGAACATCGAATGCCAAATCGTGCCATGGACAGGCCACGACAAAGCCTTTCACACGTCCTTCACACAACGGGCCGCCTTCATGCGGGCAAAGATTATGGATCGCAAAGTACGTCCCCTCAATGTTGAAGAGCGCGATCTCCCGATTGTTCACCGTAACGGCCTTTGATTTCCCAGGCGGCAGCTCGGCGACCAAGGCAACAGATTGAAATCCCTCTAGCATGCTGCACCAACCCCTCTCCTCAGGCCTTCCACCAAATCTCACCTACGCGTTACATCCGAAGCGTATATTTCAACTCCAGACCCACAGTAATCCCTTCCCGCTTGATGAAACCTGCTTCTGTTTGAATCGCATAGCGGACCGATTCGGGAGATGAGCTATACTTGGGGCAATCATCCTCCCGGCAGGGAGCGACATTCTCCCTTAGTCCCACAATATGATGGCTTTCATCAACCCACATCATGTCCACCGGAAATCGATACTCTTTCGTCCAGAGGTGATTCTGCCCGGTCGACTCAAAAATATATAGCAATCCGCCATTCGTCGGCAACGTCTCTCGAAAGGCGAGACCGACGAGCAGTTTCTCCGGTGTATCCGCCACCTCAGCCTCGAGCTCACGGCCGTTCGGAAAAGAGACAACGATGATGGTCTCCTCTTTTCGATCGATGAGAAAGAACGATGCGCTCATCAAGAAAATCGCCATAAGGGCAAGCGTGACGATGCGCTTCTTTTTCTGCCCCCCATCGCTCAGTTGCACGGTGGCCATAGACATTCCTTATCACGACTCTTCACAATTTCCTGGGCCCAAAGGCCCATTAATTAATACTAGAAGTTTAGGCCTTCTGAACAAGCGCCGTTCTGTTGACTTGGAAAAGAGCGGCAGACTAGAATGGCGGTCACGTCGCGGTACGCATAATGGTCGTGGCGGGGCAGAATTGTCAACCGTGCTGTCTCTATTGTAGTGAGAAGGAGGCGAGGGTCATGGCGTTGCTGATTACCGATGAATGTATCTCCTGTGGAGCCTGCTTGCCCGAATGTCCGAACGAGGCGATTTTTGAAACTCGTAGCGATGCGGAAACGAAGGGCAATCATGTGGGCGATGGCCAGGGAGTCGGCGATAGTATTTATGTGATTACGCACGACCGCTGCACTGAGTGCGTCGGACACTTCGACGAACCGCAGTGCGCCGCCGTCTGCCCAGTCGATAATTGCTGCATTGCTGATCCGGTGTATCCGGAAACGACGGACGTCCTGCTTGAGAAGGCGAGGACGCTCAATCCGGATAAGGCAATCGATGCGGCAAAAGTCTGGAGCGGCGTGCGCAATTAATCATCGCTCATCGTTCAATAAATGAAGGCCCGGCTTCTCACATGAGAAGCCGGGCCTTCTTACCTCTAACAGGATACTCAAAAAGGCCATCCCGCAAAGCCGCAGCAAGCGAAGATGCGAGGCGTACGCTTCGGTACGTTGAGCTTCTGAGCGAAGCGAGAACGCCGCATGGGACAAGACGCGTCTCGGCGCGCCGGGGTCGGGCGGGTGAGACGAGCGACTTTGTCAGCATCCTGCTAAAAAACCACCGCCCTCTCCGCGGTATCGCGGAGAGGGCGGTGGACACTGACATCTACCGAGAACTATTACTTGAGCATAAGAATCTTACCACCGACATGGCCCGGGTGCAGGTGACAGCGATAGGTCAGCGTATTCCCCTGGGTCGCATAGAACATATCGCTGGTCGGGATCCCGATATACTTGGTTTCTCCGGGCTTCAACACCACTTGAGCCTTCATGACGGTCGGAGCCCCGGAGTTTACCGCGTCAGTCATCTCAAATCCATGTTCGGCAGTGGCTTTGTTCGTCACCTTGAGCAGGACGGGACGCCCAGGTCGAACTTTGAAATCGATGATTGTGATAGGAGGATACCACGTCTTTATCTCCCCAATTTCCACTGCGAACAGCTGGGCATCGACATCCAACTCCTTGAACGACTGACCCACAACGGAGCCAGTCTCCAAATCTCCGATTTCGACTCCGCCTGCCTGGAGCGCATAGGATGCAGATGCTCCAGCCACGACCATCATGAGGCCGAAAAAGACCCCTAACATCGTCCTGCCCATGACCTACCTCCTTAAGAAAGAAGAAAAGATGTAATTAGATTGGTAAATAGCTACCACCAAGCCCACGTAGCCATGACCTTCCGAACACTGATTCCCTGTATTTGTCCTTCATACCCTAACAGTCTGTAGCTCATCAAGAGCCCCCTATAGATAGCACCGAGATGAAATCGGAAGCAAGGACGTTATTTCAGACTTATTCAGGGATTATCTTCAATACAGATGTTCACATCAAAAGCTCATCACTATTTATTTCAATGGCTTATCCGCATCGGGTTGCCCCTCTTGAATCGTGGATCCGATCAAGAGATCGTACGGCGCATTGTTGTCGGTTAACACAACCCCTGCCTCCCAGGGTTGCGTACGATGGGCGGCCAGCAAAGCAATGGCTTCAGAAGGAAGACGTTGCTGCTCGACCAATCCATTCACATTGGCCACAATGGTAGAGATTGTGTGCCGCGCGAGCGGAGTGCCGGCAAAAAAAATCAGATTCTCCGACCGCGCTTGAGAAGTATTCCAAGGCCCTTTGACTGCAAAGGACTCGACGTTGGGAAACGACCGTCTCATCGTCTGTACGACCGCATTGGCCCGCAACAGATCTCCACCTTCGCCCGATGAGGCAAGATTCACAGCCAGGACACCGTTCGGCCCAAGATGGGCGCGCAACTCTGCGAAAAACTCCACCGTCGTCAAGTGAAACGGAATCATGTGTCGGGCAAACGCATCGACCCAAATGAGGTCGTACGTCCGCTCCGTGGAATTCAGAAAGACCCGGGCATCCCGAACGTGCACGTGATGCTGAGGAGGAGGCCGATAGGAGAAATACTTCTCGGCCATTCGGACGACCGTGGGATCGAACTCAACCACATCCAGCTCGAGTTCAGGCCATCGATAGGCGAGCCACTTCGCCAGCGATCCGCCTCCATGACCAAGGATCAGACCCCGTTTCGGTTCGGGCACCAACGCCAGCGACACGACCATCAATTGACTATAGGGAAGAAATAGGGCGATCGGGTCCGCCTTCCACATGACCGCGTGAAATGTCCGGTCCAAGACAAGGTAACGAAACAGATCGTCATCGCGAATTCGTACTTGTTGATACGGGCTGTCTTCTTGATAGACAGGCTCCTTCAACATCTGGATCGGAAACCACGCACCGGCCCCCAACCCTCCAATGCAAAGGAAGAGTATGCCGATCACCAGAGGCCGCACGGCTGTCCTGTTGATCAGCCACCAAAGACCGAGCCCCACTTGAATGACGCCGAGCCACGCGACAAGGGCCTGGCTGCCGATCCAGGACAGAAAGAAAAACGCCGTCCCCCACGTTCCCGCCAAGCTCCCCATGGTCGAGAGCGCGATCATCCGACCGGTATGCCTGCCGAAATACTCAAGGTCCGACACAGCCAATCGCAACAGGGCCGGCAGCACGCCGCTCAAACCGAAGGCCGGCGGGCCCAAGAGCAGCGCAGCAGCAACACAGGGCCCCCACCGAGGATCCTCAATAACTCCCGCCACCTTAAAGAGCACCGGCTGGCCAAGCCACGCGATGAGAAAAGTCCAGGCTCCGGAGAACAGGAGCAGACCGGCTAACACCTGTGCGCCGGGATACCGGTCCGAGAGCCAGCCTCCAAAGGCATACCCGCTGCTCATGGCAGCAAGAATCACTCCGATCAATGCGCCCCAGACAAACAGGGAGCTTCCGAAGACGGGAGCTAAAAGCCGGCTTCCCACAATCTCAATCGCCATCACCACCGCACCGGTCGCCAGCGCCGTGAGCAGTAGAAACCATTGGGGGATATGAGCCGTCCGGTTCACAACACTCGTGCAGAAACAGGGCACAGGGTGGGGAGACGATCCGGTGCTGCCTCGCGAGCCCGCACGACTACAGACCGCCCCAGTTTTTGAAGTAGCGTAGGAGATCGCGGACGGAGATGATCCCGACGATCTGGCCCTCCTCGGAGATCGCGAGATGCCGAATCCCATGTTCCGCCATCTTCTCACTCGCCTCGTGGGCCGAGCTCGTAATTTCAATCGACAGTACCGGGCTGCTCATGACGTCACGAACCGACGTCTCGTGCGCCAGGCATGACTCGGCCATGCCCTTGCGAACCAGGTCCGATTCGCTGACAATGCCACTGTAGTGACCAGCCTCCTGCACCAGTACGGCACCGACCCTCGCGTCGCGCATCAGCTTGGCCGCCTCCAACAGCGTTGTGTCTGGACTGATCGTGCGCAAGGTCCGACGCATCATCACGGCGAGAGGTCGCTGAAGAGGTTTGCTCTGAATCGCCATACGACAAGATCCATCCGATGGAGGGAACAAATAGTACCCAGCCCTCGTGCACCTGTCAACGAGCGGCCCAAGCAATTCCTCCCTGTGGATATGACTGTCCATAACTTCGTTGATGTTGCTCAACCTGGATACCGTTGCTATACTCGGCCAGGTTGCCCTTGGCTACAGATAGGAGGACATTGACCCATGCATATCAGCGTGATTGGAACCGGCTATGTCGGGTTGGTAACGGGAGCCTGCTTTTCGGAATTCGGGGTCAACGTGACCTGCATGGATACCGATGCCAAACGGATCGCCAGGCTTGAAAAAGGCGATGTGCCCTTCTACGAACCAGGGATCACTGAGCTTGTCGCCAAAGGAATCAGAGAGAACCGGATCAGTTTTACCACCGACATCGCCAAAGCCGTCGACAAGGCCCTCGTGATCTTCATCGCGGTGGGAACCCCCCCGCGGCCTGACGGATCGGCCGATCTCTCATACGTAGAAGAAGTCGGCCGCGGCATCGCCAAAACCATGACCGGGTACAAGGTCATCGTCACCAAGTCAACCGTCCCAGTAGGAACCGGGGAAAAGCTGCGTGAAGTGATCAGCGCCAATCAATCGGGCAAATTCCGATTCGACATTGTCTCGAATCCGGAGTTTCTTCGTGAAGGGTCTGCCATCGAAGACTTCTTGCGACCGAACCGGGTCGTCATCGGCGCAGACAGCGAACAGGCGATTGCAATCATGAAAGATCTCTATCGTCCGCTGTACCTCATCGAAACTCCGTTCGTCGTAACCGATATCCCGACCGCCGAAATGATCAAGTACGCTTCCAACGCCTTCCTGGCCACCAAAATTTCGTTCATCAACGAAATCGCAACCGTCTGCGAGCTGGTAGGCGCCAACGTCCAGATGGTGGCGAAAGGGATGGGGCTCGACAACCGGATTGGATCGAAGTTTCTCCACGCAGGACCGGGGTTCGGTGGATCATGCTTTCCAAAAGATCTGGCAGCCCTCGTACAGACGGGAGAGCGAGTCGGCTATCCCATGCAAATCGCAGGCGCCGCCGCCCTCATTAACGAACAGCAACGAGGCCGGATGATCGAAAAGATCACGAAAGAAATTGGTGGACTTCAAGGAAAGGCGTTCGCGATGTTGGGCCTCTCCTTCAAACCCAATACGAACGACCTGCGGGATGCGCCGGCCCTGGCCATCGCGCAAGAGCTCATAAAACAGGGCGCCACGGTTCGCGCCTATGATCCCGCCGCGCTCAAGGAGGCCTGTCAAACCGTTTCGGGCCTCGTTCCCTGCAAAGACGCCTATGAGGCAGCGCAGGGAGCAGACGCGCTCATCCTCATGACCGAATGGAATCAGTTCCGAACTCTTGATTTCGACAGACTGAAAACCGCATTGCGCCAGCCAATCTTCTTCGACTTGCGCAATGTCTATGAACCGGAACGCGTCGCAGCCTTTGGCTTCCGCCACATTTCAGTTGGGAGACCCAGTAAGGCTCCTTCCCAGACCAGGTAACAGCGGCGTTACGTGAGTCGCGGTGCTTCGACAGCTTTGGCCTCATCTTTGACTTTGGGTTTGTAGCCCATGCGGTCCAACACTTTCAGCACTCGTGTCTTCAGACGGTCGTCGGCCCCGGCGAGCGCCGTGGCCAACGGCTCAACGGCCGGCTTTCCTATTTTACGGATAATTTCCGTCACGGATTGCCTGATTTCATCTTCCTCCGACACCAGCAAGGGTACAAGCACCGACACCGCCGGCCCGCCGATTTTGATCAACGAATCATAGGCGCGCTGCCGGACATCCCCGACCTCATCCGCCAACGCATCGACCAAGGGCTGCACGGCCCGGACTTCTTTGAGCTCGCCCAGCACTTCAGCCGCGTACTTACGGTTGAGCCAGTGACTATCTCGTAGATCCAAGAGCATCGCATCGGCTCGCGCCGCATTGGGATCCTTCGCGCGAATCCGAAAACTCTTGGCAATCCGGCGCCCGCCTTCTTCCACAACACGGATGGTGGCGCCGTCCCCCACCTTGAGCTTCTTCAGGTCTTCTAGCGCCTCGTCATCGACGTCCAATACGACCGTTTTCCCATCGTAAGCCAACAGTTCGACTTCGAGCTGTTTCGCTTCAGGGTTCACCGCAACGACTCGTTCCGTGACGAGATTGAATCCGTCCTTCTTCACGCCGCCCTTTGGACCGATCTGAATAAGTTTAGGAGAAACTTCATCCGCCATGATTGTGTATCCCTTTATGTCGAAATAAAGATTAAATCGGTCGCGGAAAAACTCGGTTTACACACAACACATCATTGAAATCTTTCATGTGGAACTGATGTTCCAATAGCCTCAGGATGCTCAAAAAGTCCAGACATCTCACTCGCCCAACCCCGGCGTGCCAAGACACGCCTTTCCACAGGCAGGGCCGCAACTCTGCGACTCACCCTCGTTTCACGTTTCACATCTCACCTTTCACGGCTCTGTAGAGCGATGCGAGAACGCTGCTGGCGGACTTTTTCAGCATCTTGTTAGGGCTTCGCGTTCCATCCGAGACTCGCCAAAACCCCTTCGACCGTTTCCTGCACCATCGTATTCTCATCTTCGAGCAGCGGTAGCAGCGGGTCGATGGCCTGCTTCGCCCCAAGCCGCGCGAGCGACTCCGCGGCATTCCTCCGCACAAGCCAGTCTTCATCCTTGAGCGATTCGATCAACGGGCCGACTCCACGGGGATCGCCGATCTTGCCCAAAGCCTCGGCCGCATGGCGCCGCACCATCCAGTTCGTGCCTAGCAACCCGTCGATCAAGGCGTCTACGGCCCGCGCATCGCCGATTTTTTTCAGTACACGCGCCACGTCCTCACGCACCGTGTGATCGGTCAGCGCCTCAACAAATCCAGGCACGGCGCGCGCATCGCCGACACGCTCCAGCGCCCACACTGCAGCAGTGCGCACTGCGCCGTCTTTATCCTTGAGCGCCTTCACGAGCGGCTCCACACCACGAGGGTCTTTCAGTTTCCCCAATCCCGACGCAGCCTGCTCGCGAATCGCCCATTCATCGTCTTCCAGCGCTTCGATCAACGGATCGACGACGGTGGAACCGATCCGCACGATGGCGCTGGTCGCCGCTTCCCGAATTAGGACATCTTCGTCCGCCATAAGCCCGATCAGCGGCCCCACCGCCTCCTCGCCCACCTGACTCAAACTGGCAATCGCATGATCACGGAGCGCTTCATTGTCGTCCCGAAGGGCTCCGATCAGTTGTTCGATTCGTTCAGCCTGCATCTCGTCACTCATCGTCGTCCTGTCCTCCCTCACTCCCGACAGGCGTCCCATCGAGCGCTTCCAGTTTATCGGCGATCAACCCGGAATTATACGCGACCAGGCCGTCCCGGTCCGTCCTCAACCGATCGAACAACTCCTTGTGCGGCCGCAACACCTCCACATCTTTCACTTTCGCCAAGGCTTCCATGGCATAGACCCGCAGGGGCCGAATGGGAATGGCCTCGATATAGAGTTGGGCAGGCCTGGCATCGCCGATCAAGCCCAATGATTTCATCGCCAGCTCCTTCACGCCCGTATCTTTATCGACCCGCAACCGCTGCATCAAGGGCTCGACCGCGCGGACATCGCCGATCTTTCCCAGCAAGTCTGCGGCAGCTTCACGGATCACCCAATCGTCATCTTCCAAGTACTCGATCAAAATTTCCACGCTCGGCCGCCCGATGGCCAGAAGATTGATCACGGTGCTCATGCGAGCCTCTTCCCGTTCACTCAACTCCTCGATCGCGCGAAGCTCGCCGACCAGTGGCA
>DATHTZ010000101.1:0-2788 GCA_035462675.1 Nitrospiraceae bacterium
CTGTTCGACACCAAGATATTGCAGGGCGCGGACCGCAAGAGATTTTCCGTATTGCTGCCGATGTCCATATCCTCGTCGCTGTGCACACCGATCCGTCCGACGATCAGTAATGCCGGGATATCCTTGCGCACGTATTGAATGATTTTTTCAAAGGCATTGCCGTACAGGAGGGTGGTCTTGACGTCGGTTTGCTCGGCCTGAGCGATCTCGCGGCAGATATCGAGGTGCGACTGGTAAATCTTTGCGAGGCCGCTGTCGATGATTTCTTCGTGTAGTTTTTCCTGCTCCTTAAATCGAAACACCTTGCCGGCTTCCTCGTTGAGGACGCCTGAGATGCTATGAAAGGCGGCATAGTGAAAATAGGGATCGAAGGCTGAGATGGCTTCGACCGGCATATTAAACGCCTTGCCCAACGCCAGGCCGGTCATGAGTCCACCGAAGGAATAGGGGCTGCCGTCCACCGCAACCACGATTCTTCCGCCGGTCATGGGCTGGATTTGCTTAATGATCAGCATGTCCGAATTCCGCACGCGACGGAGCACCCGCTCGGTGTTACTGCCGATCACACTGTCCTTCACCGCGCCGACACCCAAGGCGCCCATGATCACCAAATCGTACGCATTGGTATTGATGTCTTCGGCCAGCACTTTCCAATTCCGGCCTTCGAGCGAGCGACGCTCGATCGGGAGGTTGTTTTCAGCGCATTTCTTATCGACGTAGTCGAGATAGGAGTCGGTGATGATCTGGAGGCCTCGGGTAATCAACGAATCGTGGATTTGGCGCTGACGGTCGAGTTCTTTTTCATCGTGGTACTCTTCGGGCAAGCCTGCTTCCATCTGCTTGAAGCGCTTGTCATGCATTTTGGCTGCATACACGTGGCTCCCCACGATCTTCGAGCCGAAGGCTTTGGCAAAATGAACTCCGACGTCGACGGCCGTATTGGAATGATCGGAGTTATCCACCGGGACATAGATCGTCTTATACATTGAGATGTCTCCTCAAGATGCCCCCCTGGCCAGGGCGAACGAGAGTAATTATCAAAATTTCCAAACGGTTGACGTGCTTCCCACGCCTCAAAGAACATGTATGCTAGCACCGGCCTGAATTCGAATGCAAGGCGTCGATGTGGGGGCGCTCGGACGGCACTACGATGCTGGGGTGATGACGGATCGTTCGCCAGAATCCTTTGCGGAGCGAATCGATTGTCGGGAGCGGAGGATCTCTTCCAGAGACAAGAGGGCATCGCGTCCAGAGTTCCCCTCGATCCCTCGGATCAAATTCTTGTCGGCATAGGGGCTTGATTCTTTTGGGGCTTGAGATAAGGATCCCGTCCACTTCCGTGGGTCCCTGCTTCCCTCTTTTCGTTCCCAGGCCCGGAGGCAGGCCTTGGCGATGAACGAGTTTAACGGCGCCGGGTTATAGAGGAGCTTTCTAATACTCGTCGGAGTCAGCATCAGGGGATTATAGCCGGCTGAAAGATACCCCTCCTCTAACAGCCGTTCTTCAAGATCGGTGTTCGGCTGAATGCCCAAAAAGAACATCAGGGGGAAGACTCGTTCCTCACCCAGGATCGAGGCAACCTTTTTATAGGACTCCACGCTTTGGAGCAGGGACTCCTCGGTTTCTTTTGGACTGTTCAATGAATAGTTGAGGATGACCTTGCCTTTGAATCCCGCCTCCGCCAGATAGCGACAGCCATCGTACAGCCGCTCAAGCTTGAATCCCATGTGGAGGTCGTTCAACACCATTTGGGAGCCCGACGTAATAGCCACTTCAAGATCGCCGACGCCGGACCGGACCATGAGTTTGGCCAACTCCGGAGTGATCAGCGACGTCCTGATATAACCGGACCACTCGATCTCCAGCTTCTCGGCGAGAATCCGTTCAAGGATCTCAGTGCATTGGGGATAGGCTTCTTTCCCGGTAATGAACTGGGCATCCGTGAACCAAAACCGCCTGGCACCCCATTGATGGTAGTGCTGAGAAATATCCTTCACGACCATGGAAGGTGGCCGATAGCGCACCCGCTTCCCTTCAATATAGGGGTAAAGACAGAACGCGCAGTCGTAAGGACAGCCACGCTTCGATTGGACCCCGATGGATTCATCCAGATACTCCTGATGCTGCGGGAAAATCGTGGTCAGGTAAGGCAGGTCGACGGTCAGCGCATCCAGGAGGGCAGGCGAACCCTGCTGGCCCTTTCGAACCGTCTTTCCTTCCCGAAGAATGTAGCGCTCGTTCTCCAGCGACTGGCCTTCAATCACCTTGAGGATGGCATCTTCACCTTCCCCGAGAATCCCGATGACGCCTTCCGGAAGTTTCTGAATAAGCTGGTCGGCAAAAGCGGTAAAGGCTCCACCACCGATCATAATCTGCGCCTTCGGAAACTCCTTCGCGATCAACCAGGGGTAGGAGAGCGCCGCCCGGATATGACTGTAGTAGCGATAGAGCTGCTTTACTCCTGCAAAGGAGGCAGCGACCCGCTTGAGCGGATTGCTCGCAAAGTAGAAATTAAAGGCATGTTCCAGAGAAGAGTCTCCCTCGTGCGGGGAAAAAATCTGAATATCGCGCCAGGAGAAACAGACGAGGTCCGGTTTGAACTCAGTGGCAGCATCACGGACGGCACGGATTCGCTGGCCGTCAGGAAAGAGAGACAGATCGACAATGCGTTGCCGCACGTCCGGCTTACGGCGGTGAATAAAATCAGCGAGATATGTCACCCCGATGGGGTAGACCTTCTTACAGGGAAGAAAAATGTAAAGAATGGAATCCATTTCGCTATCAGCCA
>DATHTZ010000102.1:0-5116 GCA_035462675.1 Nitrospiraceae bacterium
GTGGAGGGGGAACCGCTCGGCTACCTTGTCCGCGCAATGATAAAGTTCGCCGGCCAGCACGTTCTCGCAAGGCGTCCCGGCTATCGTGTATTCGAAATTGTCTTTCAGCTGATCGCCGGCCCAGAAGGCCAGCGTGCGCACCTTGGTCCGATCCACACAAAATTCCGACATGAACGCATATTCTACGCTGAGGGCCGTCGCCAGATTCTTCACGTGTGAGTGGAAAAATCCCTCACCCACCGCCGGCGCTGTGCCCTCAAAGATGGCTTTGAGCGTCAGATTGCTCTTGTGCATCGTCTCTACGTAATGCAACCGTTCCATTTCAGCGGCCGCTCTTGTGGCAAAGATGCCAAGGACAGACATGACCAAATCCTTGTCGGGCATCAGATGGCAATCCATCACAGCCAGATGTCCCAGGACCACGTCCGAGGAACTCACGACTGGGACGCCGCAGTAGCTCTCCACGCCGATATCATGAATGAGTTGAACGTGCGGGTAGAGTTCCCGAAGTTTGCTCGGATGGTGCGCGCAATTGCGTTTGAGTACAGTCTCGCAGGGGCCCCGCGCCGGGACGTCGAACGGTGGGAGTGGTTGGTCTTTGCCCCAGCCGGCGCGCGAGCGAAACGTGAGGCCGTCTGTACCGAGCTCGGAAATATAGGCGTAATCTACGCCGAGGGCTGTCGTCAGGCTCTTGACGAGCGAGCGAAAAAAATTGGCTCCCACTTCGGCCGCCGTCCCTTCCGCAATGGTGCGGAGTGTGGCCTCTCGCTCCTTGAGCGACGTCTCAATCACTTGACGGTAAATCTCAACCCCGGCTCGCTCGCCGAAGAGTTGAACACCTCGATTTCATCGGAGGTCAAGGTCATCGGCTTCACATCCATCGCGACCAGATGGCCCAGGACCTGGCCTTTCTGATCTTTCAACGGAACGGCCAAATAGCTCGTGACGCCCAAGGTCACCAGATCCTGATCGCGCGGGAAGAGTTTTTGGACGTCTTGCGCATAGTGGCAGGTTTCACCCTGAATCACCTTTGTGCAGGGCGTGCCTTCGAGGCTGTACTCAACTTAATCGAGATAGCCGTCGCCCTTCCAGAAGGCGAGCGTGCGGATGCACGATTCGGGAAGTAGATAGCCGACGAAGGCAAAGCGAAGGCCCAGGGCCGCAGCTACGTGCTTGACGAGTTCACGGAGAAAATCTCCGCCGGTGGACGCCACGGTGCCTTTGACGAGCGAGCGGAGGAATTCGTCCGCTTTGTAGAGCGCGCCGAGGACCGGATCTTGTCGAAACGTACCCTCTTCCAGGCTCTTGCGAGTCCTCCGCAATTCCAACTCAGTCACCACCTCGCTGCCCAACACCCGCAACGCATCGCCCTGTTCTTTAGTGAGTTGGCGGGCGGTACGATCGAGCACGCAGAGCGTGCCGAGCACGTGGCCTTCCGACGTCATCAAGGGCTTGCCGGCGTAGAACCGAACCTGGGCAGCCCCGGTGACCGTCTGGTTCGAGGCGAACCGTTCGTCCTGCGTCGCGTCCTGCACGATGAAGAGATCCGATTGACGAAGCGCCTGACAGCAAAACCCCGACTGATCCGGCGTATCCCCATCTGTGAAGCCGACCTTCGATTTATAGAATGGCCGCTCACGGTCGATGAGGGTGATGGCGGCGTAGGGTGCTCCGCAGATTTGCGCAGCAAGTTTGGCCAGCCGGTCGAAGGCCGGCTCAGGGGGAGTATCGAGGATCTCGTAGGAGCGAAGCGCCGCCACACGGCTTGATTCGTCCAGCGCAGTGGCGTCTTGTGCCATGCCAACCTTTCCGGTCAATACCGGCCTACGATTTCTTTCGTACTGGGGAATGGCAGGTCGAGGGCGAAAAGTTTAACACTCTGGAAGATTGCGTCGCAACAAGGAATAAGCAGGGCAGCCTGCGACTACGGACACGCGTTGAATTACTGAACCTTCAAAAGCTCCCTTCCGTAACTCTGGTGATTTTCTGAATCGTCGACGCTTGTTCCTGTGAGGACAAGCACGATTCGTGCGTGCTCTACTCCCTGTCCATTCGGTACTCCCACTCCGCGAATGAGTAACGGCTTGCCGGACTCGTTGGGGGCATGCCGGATCACCAACCGCCCCTTCTCGCTCATTTCATGGCGGCTTCGAAGCACGCAGAGGATTTCACCGGCCAGATTGATCAGTGCCGGAGGAAGAGCATGCATTCGATCGTTCGGTTGTTGCGCCTCTGGAGTTGTTGGAACCAAGCTGCTGATTAAGATTTGAGTTTGACGATTCATGTACAGAACCTGCATCGATGGGGAAAGTACCACAATTCCAGGCCTCCCAGACAGGACTTCTCCATTACTTATGCCACTTTGAGACTCCTTCACCTGGTCTACCATACTGACATAGCGTTCCTCCTCCTAACGAACTGTCTTGTCGACAACCGGCTATTCTCGCCACCCTTCATAGACGATGCATGAATTGATTCATAGAAGCATTGATTCGATGGTGCAACGGATCAATCGTCAATCGCCCTGCGAGATACGCTTCATGATCTGAAGAGCGCCGCGAAAACAGAGCCGGGGGACTAACCTTCATTGAGTATCTGTTGTTCAGCCTCCAACCAGTCTCCGAGGGGATGGCCATCCTCTCGACCATGCTCCTCATATAGGGTATAGGCCCGCTCCGAGATACGCGCATGGACGTCTTCGGAATGTTTATATGGCTGGTAAGTACTGGTGTCCTCGGTGCTCCGTGATCCGACTGGGTTTCCTGCGGCATGCTGTGTGGGACGTGAGACTGACCGAGTCTTCGTGGCCATGACGGGTTCTCCTCCAATTATCATGAACGCTCAATATTGCGCTGTCCTCTACCGGTTCTTGCCATGAGGCGACGCTCTGCTTCTCTCAATGACTTCAGTGACGCCCAGACGGGCGTCGAACGATAGGCTGCCAAGCGCTCGTCATAATGTGCGACGCAATCGGGGCAGTAGCCGTGACTGAATACAAATCCATGACTGAGCGGCAACTTCCGGCTTATGGCATAGATGCTCAGATCCACCCATGGACCTTTGCCGACTTCCGTGTTCTTATCGTCCCGAACCTTCGAACAGAAACAGCAGATCGGAACGAAATTATCCATGGCACGCTCCTTCAAGCCCTTGGGTCCGATTCTCGATGAATGCTCCACATCCCGGCCATAATAGAGCAGGACTCCCCGCACCTGCTGACGAGGCTTCTTCTGTCGTCTGGCACTTCGCTGGTCCCTCAGCCGAATGCGATTCTGAACGATCACGAGATCAATGATCTCACCGCAGGCGACACAGCGCCAGGCACGAACACTGTCAAGCCCGCTGCCGCTCGCTCCACCGAGGAGATCCGCAGGACACATGAATCCATGGCAACGATGACAAGTCATCCGATAAGGGCTCACTTCACTACAGGGACCATGCTCTCGTGCGGCATGCGCTCAGTTACTGATTGATCGCGCGGACTTTACTGTCTGCCGTATGAGGCCACTTATACCGAAGCCACGCTCAGTTCCGACTGGAGCACCTCACCGATCTGGGAGAATTCAACCGGCTTTACTAGAAAACGGCGAACCCCCTGGCGGAACACAATCTGCGTGTGGACTTGGTTGGCTTCATCCGCCATCGCCATAATCGGCATAAGAGGACAAATTGTCTGGATCATGAGCAAGACTTCACCGACGTTCATCTGCCTTTGGGGGTCGGAAGACCGGAATCCGACAAAAATCGCCTGTGGACGCACGCTGCTGAACTCACCAATGGCGGCATCGATGGTCCGAGTGAGCACCGGCTGGTAGCCTTGGGACGCAAGCCAATCGGCAAGTTTGATCCCAAAGTCCCAGTCCTGCTCCACAATCATCACGCACGTTCTCTTACCGTTCTGTCGGCTCGCCATCGTCGGACCTCCTCTCACTGCTATCTCAGCCTCATGCACCTCATAGTTCATACGGCGGCACCCTATAGGATCACCATGATACGAACGTTACGGTTTCGTTGCGGGATCGTAACATTGTTCCCGCATCGACCTCCCCTCAGTGGACGCTCTTGCTCACACACCACATGCCTTTTCCCCACACTCTTGAATGTGTACCTTTCGCCGAGGATTGAATCAGGTAGGCAGACCGAACAGTGCCTGGCTCTTCCGGTCTTGCGAAGACTGGATAGGCGGAGGGTGTGGGCCGATGGAAACAACGTAGCCGAAACAGCTCGCGCGTCTGAGCGTCAACACTCCTTGCCGGCTGAGCCGATCCACCCCTTCGAACACTTGCGCCCACGAATAGGCCGGCAACCTCTGAGCCAGCTCATCAAAGGTGCAGGACACCAGGCCAATCACCTCGTGGCAAATGACTGAGTCAACGTTGGGGACATGCGCCTGTACCATAACGTCCTCCTCTTTGGGGGAAGGTCAATGGGACTCTCGACTGACCAGACGGGTCGTCATCTCGAAACGTGTTCGAGGATAGTGCCATCGTCAATATGAGATCTGTTCGTCGGCTTGTACGGAGAGAGTTATAGTCGAGTCGTCATAGGAACCCTATCGACAAAGTCAGGATTTTCTTGTCGAGTCATACATGCCAGCATGTCGTGGTTTGTACGACAGAGCGGAAGAGGGTTCTGAGTTGAGAGTTTTGAGTGCTGAGTTAATGAGTCGGAGGATTCTGAGATGAGAGTTCTGAGTTATCGATTGTGGTCAAGCATGTGCCGGCTCGAAACTCAAGGAGTGTCATTCAGCGATCATAACCCGCAACTCAGAACTCAACACTCAGCACTCAGAACTCTTATTCCACGAGTCCCTGTTGTATCGCGTACCGGGTCAGCTCCGCATTGGTCTTCATACGCATCTTTTCGAGAATCCGGGCACGGTAGGTGCTGATCGTCGTGATACTCAGGTGCATCTGCTCGGCGATCTCGCTGCTGGTTTTTCCCGAGCCGATGAGGCACAACACTTGGTATTCCCGATCCGACAGCAAGTCGTGAAGCTTTCTGTTGACGTCGGGCTGGCCTACGGAGTCGGCAAGAACTTCCCCCAGCGAAGGGCTCACATATTTTCCGCCACCTTGTACCTTCTTAATAGCCTTGACCAATTCCTCCGGAGCGG
>DATHTZ010000103.1:0-1664 GCA_035462675.1 Nitrospiraceae bacterium
CTTCACCGATGGGGCTGCGCTGCGAATATATGCGATGAGATCATGGACTTGCTCATCGGTGAGGGTGTTCCTCCAGTTATGCATGCCGAGGAACTGTTTGCCCTGCTTGATGGTCTTCTCTAATTCGGCGACGTCTTTGAGGCGGGAGAGGTACGTGTGAAAGTTAGTAGAAGGTAGACTGAGGGACGCGGCGTCGGGTCCTTTCCCATCCAGCCTCATGCCATGACAGTGGAGGCAATTCCATTGATACATCTGTTGACCCCTGTCGGTCGTGCTGAGTTGGGTCTAGGCCAGTACCCCTGCGTTGGTGAAAATCAGGACGAACATAACGCCAATAAGCAGCATCGTCGTCATCGCAACCCTCCCTACCACGAGCCTCCCTCAACGGAACAGTCTGAAACGAGGTCATGCGCCCGCACCGCTGTCCATTCACGACGAACCCTGCACCGGGTGAGACGCCAACCGTGGCGTCGCTACACCCTGACCCCTCGGGGCTGTCCACCTTGGCGACGACTGGGTTCCTCAGCCGACTAGTAGCCTCCGCTGGGAGCACCACTATGTTGGCCACCCATCATCTCGTGCATCCTCTTTTCATGGCCGGCCTTGCCTTTTGCGCGTTGCTCGGGCGTCAGGACCGTGAGCGCATCGTGCCGGGCCTTGAACGCCACCATCCGCAGTCCCACCTCCAGCATTTCGCTCTGTTTCACTTTAGCTTCGATCGCGGATAGGTCGGTCTTTTCCACCTCCGCCAACGCCAGCACTTCCCGTTCGGCGATATGGATCTCCGCGTCGGATTTGATCCGTGCGCGGTCGAAGTCCAGCTCAATGGCTTTCAATTTGTTCACCTGTTCATCCGTCAGCCCGATCTCTTTCTGGTGCTGTAGGAGATGTCGAAGATGGTCAGCGGGATGGCCCTGGTGCCCCATCCGCTCCTCACAACAATCATGCTCGCCGGGATACGCGTGTGAATACCCATGGTCCTGATCCGCCAGGCTCGACTGCATACCCAATCCCATCAGAGCAATCATGCTTGTCATGCTTATGATCAAAATATTGGTCTTCATCGAGTCCTCCTTCTTTGATGGTCGTCTGAGCTGGAACAGAGGATGAGCCTTCTCCCTGGACCGAACTACTCGCTGATATATTCACGTCTTCGAGGTCGCAGGCCAGGTGCTGCGCACGATGTCGATCACGTGATCTTCCACAATTGTATATGCACGTGCCATACGCCACCCCCGGGGGAACAGAATGCACTCCTGCAACTCCACGGTTTACCATGAGAGGTGCGGATCGGGAATGACGCGCTCACATTCAACACAGCGCACCAGGCCGGCGAGGTGTTCCTCTTCCGTGACGCGATCGGAGATCATGCGCCTGTGTGTACAGATGCGGGGCGGGCGCATTAAGAGAATCTGTGAGACTCGTCCTGATTCTTCGTGGTTCACAGTGCACCTCCGGGACAGCAAAGAGGATTGAGTGCGGATTTGCGCGATCATCATTTCCTTGTCCATGCGAAGTACGCCACGGTCATGAGTCGGTTTTTGGTAGGCGGAAGGTAGCATGTCCCTCCAAACGAAACGTGGTCACAATTGACCACTTTTCTCAATCGGGCGTTTTTATGTATGTATGAATTTTCGTCTTGACTTCCGTAGCGATTCTCGTAA
>DATHTZ010000104.1:0-5781 GCA_035462675.1 Nitrospiraceae bacterium
GTATCCACATAAGTATCAGGCGAATGGTACGAATAGGGAATTGCGATCAATGCCGCTAAATGCAATACGACGTCGCATCCTTTCATTGCGGTTCTTACGCCATATGGATCGCGAATATCGCCCGCAAACACCTCTATGGAATCCTTAATTCTCTTATCCGAATAATCGAGCCACCCCCAAGAATTGAAGGAATTGTAGTAAACAAACGCTCGAACATCGTATCCCCGCCGTACGAGTTCGTCAGATAAATGAGAACCTATAAATCCATCAGCACCTGTTACTAGTATTCTTTTCTTAGGAATATACATATTGTTTACTCTGATAACTCAAGATGCCTTGCACGGCCTAGCGAACTCAAAAATACACTATGATAGCTTTCTGCACATGTCCCAATGTTGTATTCTTTCACTACCATTTGTCTCGCAATTTCGCCGATTCTTTTTTTATGTTCTGTAGGCAGTTGGATTAGCATGTGAGCAAGCCCGTGAAGCTGAGCTATATCTCCCGGTTCGTATAAGAACCCGTTTTGGCCATGGGATATGGTGAGCGGGATGCGCCCTACTTTGGTAGCAATAACCGGCAAGCCTAGGGCCATTGCTTCAACTAGCACCAACGGCAGCCCCTCGATTTCTGAGGGTATGACAAGAGCGTCAATTTCAGAATATAACTCCATCGCATTGTCGATCCGGTTTATTATATGCACGCGTTGCGCGAGATTCTTTGAATCTATCTCTTGTTGCAGGAAGTTCATCATGGGCCCATCACCGCACATCATAAACTGGCATTCAGGAAGCATAGTTGCTAGCTGCACGATGTTTTGCGGACGCTTCTCCGACAAACCCAAGCAGCGGTAGGTCGATCGGGGTTCGAATCCACGGATTTATTCTCTCAACCCAGGCAAGGTACAGTGCTACGGCAAGCAAGAAAAAGAACGCGGACTCTTGGGAGTGAAAAAGCCTCGGAAAGAAACTCAAAAACGTGATTGCCAGCAGGCCATACGCCTCAAGTTTCCAGAGTACCGCATTTGCTCGCCAAGGGGCATGGACAGGAGCGGCCGTGGGAACATCCTGAGTAGGTTTTGTGATGCTGGTATTCAACGCCCGCCTTATGATCGGCTCGGAATGCTATGCGGCTGCAGATGCTGCCGCCCTCTTCACAAACTGAACCAGCGAATCTCTCCAATGGGGGAGCGTAATTCCCGACTGCTTCAGCACGCAATTCGCTAGCACAGAATAACTAGGCCGCGCGGCTCGACGTCCTGCTTCCGCGGTTGTAATGGGATGAATGGGAGTCTGCCGCCCCATCGCCGATACGATGGTAGACGCCAATTCGTACCACGTGCAGTCGCCTGCCCCAGTCGCGTGGACGATTCCCCGGATGTCAAGCGTAAGTATCTTGGCTAACGATTGTGCGAGATCTGCCGCGTTCGTCGGACATCCCCGCTGATCTGCGACCACCCGCAATTCCGGCTGCCCAATTGCCAATCGCATCATCGTCTTCACAAAATTCTTACCATGGGCACCGTAGAGCCATGATGTCCGAACCACCAGCGCATTAGGGCAGTGCGCCAGCGCTCGACGTTCCCCTTCCAGTTTTGACTTGCCATAAAGATTCAGCGGATTCGCCAGATCGCATTCCAGATAAGGAGTCTGCTTCAACCCATCGAACACATAATCGGTCGAGATATAGATCAGCCGGGCGTTGGCTTTCGTCGTTCCCCTAGCAACCCATTCCGTCCCCTGGGCATTGACTGCCATAGCCAGATCAGGCAGGTGCTCGGCTCCATCGACATCGGTATAGGCTGCAGCATGGATCACCACGTCAGGCCGTGTACTCGCTACCTGTTCTTCACATGATGGTTTAGCCAGATCGAAGGCAGGGAGGTTCATCAAGACCAATTCGTGCGACGCAAGAGTGCACTGGAGATCGAAGCCGAGCTGACCGTTCGCCCCAGTAATCAGGATCCGCATGCGCGTCCTTCTTGCAAACGCCGGCCATACATTTGTTCGTAGTAGGTGCGGAATTCCCCGGACTTGATCTTCTTCCACCAGCCCTCGTGTGTGCGATACCACTCCACTGTGGTACGAATCCCTTCTTCAAAAGACACGTTCGGCTGCCAGCCAAGATCACGAAGCCGGCTGCAATCGACGGCATACCGTCGATCGTGCCCGGGACGGTCTGTGACGAAACGGATCAAGGACTTGGGTTTATCTAAACAGTGGAGTATGAGTTCGGCCACCGTCAGGTTTTCTTTCTCGTTCCCACCGCCCACGTTATAAACGGTGCCCGGCTGACCATGACTCAGAACATGCTCAATCCCGGCGCAATGATCTTCGACGGCAAGCCAATCACGACGGTAGCGGCCGTCCCCATATAACGGGAGCGGCTGATCATCAATCGCGTTCGTGACAAACAAAGGAATGAACTTTTCCGGGTACTGATTTGGCCCATAGGTATTGCTTCCCCGTGTGACAAGAACAGGAAAGTGATAGGTCGTCCAATAGCTCAACACGAGCAGATCACCGCCTGCTTTGCTCGCCGAATAAGGACTGCGAGGAGCTAAGATGTCCGACTCTTTCGAATGCCCTGTATCCACACTCCCATAGACCTCGTCCGTACTCACCTGTACGAAGCGGTGGACCCCGGCTTGCCTCGACTCTTCCAGCAACACACCTGTCCCGACCACGTCCGTCCTGGCAAAACTCCCCGGATCAAGGATCGACCGGTCCACGTGCGTTTCCGCCGCAAGATTGATGACAGCCTCCACGCGATGGTCGCGAAGGATGCCTCGTACGGTCGAGGCATCGCAAATGTCAGTGTGGACAAAGGTGTATCGAGCGTGCTCGGTCAAATCGGCGAGATTGTCCAGATTGCCGGAATACCGTAGGGCATCGAGATTGACAACATCGTGCTGACCGCTGGCCAGTAACCGATGGACAAGATGTGAACCAATGAACCCGGCGCCGCCCGTGACTAGGATTCTCACACAGCCTCCTCCATTTTATTGGCGCCGGTTTTCGCAACTAACTGGTTAGCCAGATACAACGACTGGATTGTCCCCGCATCTGTCCACCAGCCGTCAAGAACATCCCATGTTAGTTGATTTAATTGAATATAGGCATTGTTGACATCGGTGATTTCCAGTTCGCCGCGGCCGGACGGCTTCAGGGTATTAATGATGTGGAAGACCTGAGCATCGTAGAAGTAAATACCAATAACGGCATAGGGCGAGGCCGGCTTGGTCGGCTTCTCTTCAATCTGCACCACCCGTTTCCCTTTTAGCGTTGGCACGCCAAAGCGCTGAGGGTCAGTCACTTCTTTGAGTAAGATCTTCGCTCCAATTTTTTGACCCCGAAACGCCTGCGCAGCACCGGCGATATTGCCCTCAATAATATTGTCGCCTAATACCACGCAGATTTGTTCACCATCGGCAAAATGTTCAGCCAGCCGAAGGGCATCGGCGATACCGCCTTCTCCTTGCTGATATGTATAGTTTAGATGTTTCAGGCCGAATTCCTGGCCATTGCCGAGCAATTTGAGAAAATCACCGGCATTGCTCCCTCCTGTGACCAGCATAATCTCCTCGATCCCCGCATTCACTAGCGTCTGGATCGGATAGTAGATCATCGGCCGGTCATAGACCGGTAACAGGTGCTTGTTCGTAACTTTCGTCAATGGATTCAGCCGCGTTCCTAACCCACCAGCCAATACCACCCCTTTCATTTTATCCCCCCTGGTCACAAAATTTTGCACAACCCGGCAATTGCGCTCTTGAGACCTTGTTTACAATCTGTCCCCGGCTGTACTCCGAGGAATCGCTCCGACTGTTCACACATCGTACCTTGAGGTCACAGGGCAAATCTGCCGACAAGAAGCCTCTCTCTCTCTCTTCATGCTTGCTTATCTCTGAACCACAAGGAAAGCCTGATACTGAAACACCTTCTCACCTGTTCTGCTTTGTCTCTCACTGAACGGGTGCAACGTCGCCGATATCGATTTCCACCGCCGCGGCTCGCTGAATGAGACGGACCCCAATCACTAAACGATGCCGTTTTTCTTTGCGCAGGAGAATCCCATGAGCTCCTTGCATCGGGCCTCGGACCACTTCCACTTGCATGCCTTCGTGCAGATACGGGTGTGGATCGTAGGGCAACACGCTGGTCATGAGGATCTTGATCGCCTCAATCTCCTCATCCGCGATCGGTTCCGGGCAATGGCTGGCCCCAACAATATCAACCACACCGACCGTCTTGAGCACTGGCAACTTCTGCTCCGATGCAAAACGGACGAAGCAATACCCTGAAAAGAGAGGAACCTCGATTTCTTTCTTTCGATCCTTCCATTGACTCAGCCGCTTGACCGTCGGCAATAGCGGCTCGATACCTTGATTGGCAAGCTGTTCGCGCACGATCTTTTCGTGGCGCGACCGCGTCCGAAGGGCGTACCAACGGAGGGTGCCCATGAACGAGTTCATGGGCACCCCCCGTGCGCGAAGGGCGAGAAGAGCGGGGCAAGCGAGAAATAGGCTGGACCCATCCCGCACTCGCGCAAGTTAAAAGCTGTCTCGTTTTTCACGCTGCTCCGGCTCCTTACGTTCACATTACGTCCCATTCTTCAACGTTCTAATCAAGGCGCCGATCATGGCACTGAGTTGCTGGACACTCTGTCTGAGCTCTACGGACTTCTGTCGGTCGAGGTGTCCAACTTCTTCCGAGATGATCACTCGGGTCATTACCTCACCCGCTGATCCTTTTGCCACATACAAATACCGGATGAATTCCGAAACAGTTTCTCGCTCCTTGCCCTCTGCTATATTGGATGCGATTGAAACAGAAGCCCTTCTTATCTGGTCCCGGAAACCAAAATCCCGGCCGAACTCTCCGTCTTTTGAGATCTGGTAGAGCGTGACCGCTAGTACCTTTGCCTTCTTCCAGCATTCGAGTTCCTCGAAACGAATAGCAGCCATGGTCCGCAGGCGAAACGAGCGGGAAAAGCGGGGCAAGCGCGAAACAGTCTGGATTGGCCACTCACATCGCACCGTTTTCTCGCGTCGGTCAAATCTCGCAACTCCCGCTTTTCTCGCGAGTCCCGCACGTCGCGCTTGTCGCGCGCCCTGCGGGTGCAGCTCCGCCCTTTCACTTACAGATCAAAATCGCGCCCACCGTACAAAATGTCGACCACGCGCGGAGGCGCCACGCCTTATCCAAGCAGGCCGAGTCTTAATACCTTTTCCCGTGGCACTCCCGACCGTACCAACTGTTCTTCGCAAGCTGCCGCATGATCGAGGTCCGTAATCAATACCCGGTCAAACTGCCAATCAGCGATCCGACCCGGCAAAGAAACCGGGCAAGAGAGGAACGACTCACGCGAGCTTCCATCAATAAATCCCACACAGTCGATATTCATCTCTCGAAGCGACAGATAGGCCAATTCGGCTAACTCAGTCGTCCCATAGATCACAACCCGCTGGCCATGAGAGCCGTTGAACGTCGACATCATCTCTTTGAGCCGAGTACGCATGTCACGGTAGTACGAGAGGGAGTACTGCATGTAGAGATAGGTCAAGCGTGACTTTTCCGTGAAGCCCTGTGGCGTCAGAAGATACCTGATTCGACTGCGCGGGATCGTCGTGATATTGATGTAACCCTTGCGGACCAGACGTTTGAGATAGAGATTGGTCAGGCCAAGTGCGACACCAAGTTTGATGGCAAGGGTGCGTTGAGTGGCCCCGCCATCTCGATCGAGCGCACTCAGGAGCAGAAGGTCTCGTTGACCTTGTAA
>DATHTZ010000105.1:0-1913 GCA_035462675.1 Nitrospiraceae bacterium
ATCCTAGGCTCAACGCCAGATTTCCATTGGAGTTCTGCGCCCAGGCAGTAGATGCGCCGGCAATCGGCATGGCGGCGACCAACGCGAGGCCAACGAGGATATGCTGCGCTTCATCCGGCTCATACCACAGCCGCATGACCAGGGTGACGCCAAAAATATAGATCATGGTGATGACCAAATTGGCCGCGAGTCCGGCGAACATCACCCTGCTTTGTTGCATGAGGGATTTTAAGTGCGACGTCTTCACGCCCAATCCGGCGTTAAACATGAGCGTGGCGAGGAGGAGGAGGAGCAACGACACATGGACCTTTGTCTGGATAACTGGAACGTCGCCCAAGTTAACGTTCCTGATCCATAAACCGGCCGTCGGGAAAACGGCGGCAATGGCATAGGCGCCGATCAAGAACCAGAGCAAATGATGGTGGATAAATTGTGACAGAGCGAGGAGCGTGAATCTGCGGTTATCCATGTCTAGAGCATACTGAGTTGGCCCAAAATCAAATCCCGCCTTTGGCACCACTAATCCAGGGCAGCTGATGTGTCGGCGCCTGGCCGATAATGTGAACCCGTGGACCGCGAGGGAGTGGAATCACACGCTCTTCGTCCGGCTCCCTCCCTAACACCCACTCGAACAGTCTCTGGCTTCGAGCAGTTCATGATCCCGCAGGATGCTCCAAATGACATCCCAGCGAGGCCGCAGGGAGCTCGGCGACTGAAGCGTACTCTTGGGGGGCGTTGCAGGGAGACGGGCGACTGAGAACGATGCTGGGGGTCATTTTCAGCATCCTGCTAAGACCAATACTGCGATGCTTTCGTATACCCAAATAACAGATCCCGCCGCGCCAGGATTCCGACGAGCTTGCCGTTCCGAACGACAGGCACCCGCGTGATGTAGCGATCCTGGAACAGATTCGCGACCTCCTCCAGCTTCATATCCTCCTTGGCCGTCACCGGGTGAGTGCTCATCATTTCGACGGCCATCACCTTCCGCAGATCACGGCCCTCGATCATCGCCTGAAGCAGATCATACTCACTTATAAGGCCGATCAAGGTCCTGTCCTCTTCCACCACCGGCAGGCTGCCGAAGTTACGCTGAGTCATCAGCCGGCTGATGGTCAAGGCATTGGTCCTGGAGCCACAGGTAAAGACCGCGTCCTGCATCAATTGCCCCACGGTCAATGTCTTCGGGTCGCAGGCCGTCGTAAGGAACTCTGTTTGTCGCATACACACTCCTTCTTATTCCTCTATAATAGGAACGTGCAAATAGCAGGAACGCATTCCCGCGGGATGCTCAAAATGACACCCCAGCAAGGCCGCAGGGAGCTCGGCGACCGAAGCGTACCCTTGGGGTACGTTGCAGGGAGACGAGCGACTGAGAACGAAGCTGGCGGACTTTTTCAGCATCCTGCCTAGCGATACTTGGCGAAGCAGATCAGATCCAGATGATCGTAGTGGTCGGGGAGAATCGTTTCCGCCTTGTAGCCGAGACTGAAGAACAAATGAATGTTCCTGGCCGTACGCAGCATGGTGCAGGCATAGAACTTATGGGCGTCGGTCGTGACCTGTTCGATTTCTCGTATCAACGCCTTCCCCACCCCATGGCCCTGGTGGGTGGGACTCACGGACAACAGTCGGATGATGCATACCCCAGCCACGGTCCAAAAGCGAACCGATCCCACGATCACACCCTACGCCTCTGCCACAAAAATATGTTTCTCCTTGGCATCTTCCTTGAGGCTGTCGAGCGTTTCCGTCGTCCATCCGCTCACTTTATAGACATTGGTGTATTCGCCGAACGCGGTCTGCTGTATGTGAAGAATAGCAGCGAAATCAGCTTCGGTTGCGGGTCTGATGTGAATCATGAACGGCGCTCCAGGCTGACGTTCCCATGGGAGGATATCAAAGCCCGGCAC
>DATHTZ010000106.1:0-14298 GCA_035462675.1 Nitrospiraceae bacterium
TCGACGGCCCGTTCAAACACGGTCACATCGTCGCTGTCGAATCCGAACACGATCCCGGGATTCACCATGATCCCGTAATCGTGGAACATCTTGATCTCCTTGGAAAACTTCAGGACACGGTTAAAGGGCTTGTTCGTTTCATCCAATGCGTCTTCATCGAGCGATTCCATCCCGACAAAGACCGACACGCAGCCGCTCTCTGCCGCGAGTTTGACCATATCTTCGTCATCAGCCAGAAACATCGTGGACTGGCAGCCCCATTTAATCTTAAGCGGCTTGAGTGCAGCCCAGAGCTCACGACAATAGGCACGGTTGCTGTTGTGCAAATCATCGACAAACGCGACAATGCTGCCGTCCTCGATGCCAACTCGAATCTTCAGTGCAGTGAGAAAGGCGGTCCACATCGGCTCATCGCGCAATCGTTCGACCAACTCACTGCGAATCCATCGCTGAACATTCCGAAGTTCCGTGATGACTTCATTTACCGGCCGTCGCCGCGTGGTCTTTCCGTTGAACGGGGACACGCTACAAAACTCGCAATCGAAATGGCACCCACGGGTCGTAAAACTACACTGTCTCGTCATATAGGAGTCGGGGCTTAACAAATCGACGCGGGGGCTCCTGTAATTCTCCAGAGAGGGGAATGACGTCATCTTGTACATGCGCTGCATCTTTCCCGCCTCATAGTCCGCGACCAATTGCGGCCAGAGATCTTCGGCCTCTCCACAGACGATCGCATCCGCGTGTTGAAGCGCTTCGTCGGGGCAGTAGGTGGGATGGACTCCTCCCATGACGATCGTCTTCCCTCGCTTGCGAAACTCTGCTGCGATCTCGTAGGCCCGAGGGGCATAGCAGGTAAACATGGAGATGCCAACCATGTCACAGGGAAAGTCGAAATCGATCTCGTGCACCGCTTCATCGATCAGGCTGACTTCCCAATTCGCCGGTGTATAGGCCGCAATGGTCGGCAAACTCAGCTTGGGAAACCACACCGCGCGACGCTCAGAAGCAGTCAACCGATAGGGGTTGTTCAGCGGGTAGGGATCGACCAGCAGCAGCCGCTTGCCCGGTGCGCGTGTGATCGTTGTCGCCTGCCCAATGACCTGACTCTGCCGCACGGGTTGAATGAGCTCCATGAACTGATCCTCCTCACCTCTATCCTGCTGTCAGGCTAAGGCTGTCAAATGGTTCGTTGAAATATTTTGTGTATCTCTCATGATTGCTATATGCCGCCTTCTTCGTCGATGCGTCCGCTCCGAGTGCAAGGGCCTCGCGTCACCCCTGCGCAGAAGACACCCAGCCACCCTGATGGATTGTGTCCGGAAACCTGTGCACTCCGCCGAGGAATGAACCAGCGCGCCTGCAGCGACCTAGCCGGGCACAGCCCTGCTTCCAGGCCTCATGTCTGCTCTCATTGATGACGACTTTGGTTATCGCAAGCGTGGTGTATTCTACGGAGGGAGGCACGCTGCAACACTCAATATGTTTATTATAGCGTTATTCGGCTACAGAGGTCCAGCAGACGGTGGCCTCAATATTACCTGGTTCCCACGGGTTGTAACGGGGGAAGATCGACATCTTGCCCCTGCAACATTGGGTCCGGTTGTGGCTCGGTGGATTCGGCTGCCGCTGCAGCCTCACGCTGTTTCTCCTCAAGCGCCTCCAATTTCTTTTGCCGCTCAATGATCGGAGTCACACCGACACTTTCCGGAGGAATCGGCGACCCCACAACCCCGCAGGCCACCAACGTTCCCATCGTCACACCCACTACGATGGGCGTCGCATTCGGCGCCCACGCCTTCATGAGAACATCCGCTCGAATTCTTTCATGCGCTGTTCCACTCTTGTTCGTGCAGTTCCACCTATCTGAGACTTCCGGTCGATGGCGGCAGTGACCGTCAACCGAGCGAACAGGTCCTTTTCGATTCGCTCGGAAAATGTCCGCAGCTCATCGAGCGAGAAGCTCGTGAGTTCACGGCCTTGATCTAATGCAGCCCGCACCAAACGACCCGTGGTCGCGTGTGCTTCACGAAACGGCACGCCTCTAGTCACAAGATAGTCCGCCACCTCCGTGGCCAGCATCCCACCACCCTGAACTGCCCGTTTGAGGATATCCCGGTTGACGGTGAGTCGGCGCATCAATTCCGTCAAGACTTTCACCGAGGCAGTGACGGTATCCAGAGCATCGAAAAGCGCCGGCTTATCTTCCTGAAGGTCTCGATTATAGCTCAAGGGGAGAGCCTTGAGCGTCGTCAACAAATTGACCAAATGGCCATAGACCCGTCCCGTCTTGCCCCGCACCAGTTCGGGCACATCGGGATTCTTCTTCTGCGGCATCATACTACTCCCGGTACAGAAGGCATCGGGAAGCTCGACGAATTGGAACTCCTGGGACGACCAGAGAATCAGTTCTTCACTGAGCCGGGACAGGTGCATCATCGTGATCGACAGCGCAGAGGCCACCTCGATCATGAAGTCCCGATCGGACACGGCATCGAGACTGTTTTGCGTCACAGCAGGAAAACCCAACAGCCCGGCGGTGAACCGGCGATCAACTGGGTAGTTGGTCCCCGCGAGCGCACCGGAGCCCAACGGCATGACATTCATGCGTACCGATGCATCGCGAAATCGCCCCTTGTCCCGCTCGATCATTTCCACGTAGGCCAAGAGATGATGCGCAAACAGTACCGGCTGGGCACGCTGTAAATGCGTATAGCCGGGCATGGCGACCGTTCGATTCGCCTTTCCCTTCGCCACCAAGACCCGCTGGAAGTCTTCCAGGTACGCCACGAGCCGGCTGAGTTCATCCCGCAAGTAGAGACGAATATCCAGCGCAACCTGATCGTTCCGGCTCCGGCCCGTATGGAGCTTGCCGCCGAGCGGACCGATCAACTCTGTCAACCGACGTTCAATCGCCATGTGAATATCTTCATCCTCAGGCCCAAAGCGAAAGCGTCCCCGATCCAGTTCTGTCTTCACCGATTCCAGGCCCCGCACGATCGTCCTGGTTTCAGAGACAGTCAACACACGCGCCTTCCCCAACGTTTTGCAATGGGCAATACTGCCCTGGATATCATAGGCGTAGAGCCGGCGATCGACCGCCACTGACACGGTGAAGGATTCCACTAACCGATTCGTCTTGTGTCTGAACCTCCCACTCCAAGCCTTTCCACCTTCTGACGCGGCAGAACTGCGGCCCTTTACTCGTGCCATCAGGAGGAGGCCTTCTTTCTCTGAGCTCTAATCTTCAACCGCAACGCATTCAATCGAATGAAGCCCTCAGCATCCTTTTGGTTATAGACGTCATCCTCTTCAAACGTGGCGATGTCGAGACGATAGAGCGAATTCTTCGACTTGCGCCCGGCCAACGTGCAACTGCCCTTATAGAGCTTCACCCGTGCCGTGCCGCTCACGTCTTTTTGCGCCGCATCGATCGAAGCCTGGATCATTTCTCGTTCTGGGCTGAACCAATAGCCGTTGTATATCAGGTCGGCGAAGCGTGGGATCAAACTGTCCCTGAAGTGCAGGACCTCGCGATCCATCGTCAACGACTCGAGTCCGCGATGCGCCACATGAAGGATCGTCCCGCCTGGCGTTTCATAGACCCCGCGCGACTTCATGCCGACGTACCGATTTTCGACCAAATCGACGCGACCAATGCCGTGCGCTCCGCCCAACTTGTTCAAGTGCGCCAACAGCGTGGCCGGACTCATCTTCTTGCCGTCGACGGCCACCGGATTACCGTCTTCGTAACCGATTTCGACTTCGAGCGGCTTGTTCGGCGCCCGCTCCGGCGACACCGTCATTTGAAAAATCTCATCCGGCGGTGATTCCCAGGGATCTTCCAAGATGCCGCCTTCATAACTCACATGGAACAAATTCAAATCCATGCTATAGGGCTTGGCTTTCGTCGCCGTGATCGGAATGCCGTGACGATCAGCATACTCGATCAATTCTCGCCGCGACTTCATCGTCCATTCACGCCAAGGCGCGATGATCTTGAGATTCGGCGCCAGCGCGGTGTAGGTCAGCTCAAACCGCACTTGGTCGTTGCCCTTTCCGGTCGCGCCATGCGACACGGCCTCAGCGCCCTCTTTGAGCGCAATCTCGGCTTGACGCCGCGCAATGAGCGGCCGCGCAATCGAAGTCCCGAGCAGGTAACAGCCTTCGTAGATGGCGTTGCCTCGTAACATCGGAAAAACATAGTCCTTCACAAAAGTCTCGCGCAGATCCTCGACGTAGACTTTTTTCACGCCGAGCTGTTGCGCCTTCGCCTTGATGGCTTGCAGATCTTCGCCTTGCCCAAGATCGGCACAGAATGCGATGACCTCGCAGCCGTAGGTTTCTTGTAACCACTTCAAGATCACGGAGGTATCGAGTCCGCCCGAATAGGCCAGCACCACTTTCTTGATGACACGACTCATCGTTTCGTTCGGCTCCTCTTTCCTAATAGGCTCGTTAAAATGGCTTTCTGCATATGCAAACGATTTTCCGCCTGATCGATGATGACCGACTGCGGACCATCCAGCACCTCGGCGCTGATTTCTTCACCCCGGTGGGCAGGCAAACAATGCATGACGATTGCGTCGGGCTTCGCGCGATGCAACAAGCGGCTGTTCACCTGATACGGAGCCAAGACTTTCAATCGCCGCGCATGCTCCCGTTCGCGTCCCATACTGATCCAGACATCGGTGTAGATGACGTCCGCTTCCTTCGCCGCGATATGGGGATCGTGCCCGATCTCGATCACCGCGCCGGTTTTTTCTGCCTCGACCCTCGCCCTATCCACGATATGCTGCTCCGGCTGATACCCCACCGGACAACCGAGTGTGATAGTCATCCCCATCTTCGCCGCCGCCTCGATCAATGAATTCGCCACATTGTTTCCGTCGCCGATGTAGGCAATCTTGATCCCCTTCAGCCGCCCCTTCTTCTCGCGAATCGTCAGGAGGTCCGAGAGAGCCTGGCAAGGATGGCTTAGGTCGGTCAGCCCATTGATCACCGGCATCGTCGCTTCCTTTGCCCATTCTTCTACGATGGCATGGTCATAGGTCCGAACGACGATCGCGTCGAGATAGCGGGATAATACGCGCGCCGTATCGGCGATACTTTCCCCGCGCGAGAGCTGGATCTCGGCCATAGGCAATACCAGCGCATGGCCGCCCAATTGGTTCATCCCCGCTTCGAATGACACTCTCGTGCGCGTCGATGGCTTCTGGAACAACAGACCCAACGTTTTGCCTGGAAGCAGTGGGTGAAGAATCCCGCGCCGCTGTTTGTCTTTCAAGAGGGCCGCAGACTTCAGCAAACGCTCCACCTCCGCCTTGCTGATGGCCGCGACATCCAAAAAGTCTTTCTTATCTGTCTGCATTCCTGTCGCTCGTGTAGTCATCCGCGCCGTATCTATTCGGCGTACGTGCGCCTTACGCCGCCTGTGTGCTGAAAATCTGACCGAGCGTATCGAGCAGGCGATCGATTTCAAGCTGGGTGACGATCAGTGGCGGCACAAACCGCAACACATGTTCGCCGGCCCCATTGATCAGAATACCTCGGGTCAAACACTCGCTCACAACGACTTTCGCATCCATATCGAGCTCCATCCCTTGCAAGAGCCCGAGACCTCGCACCTCTCGCACCACCTTGTGTCGCGCTTTACAGTCGGATAATCCCTTCGAAAAATATTCTCCCATCTGGCGCGCACGATCGAGTACGTGGCCTTCCAGCAAGGCACGACAAACAGCCAAACCAGCCGCACAGGCGAGCGGATTGCCGCCGAATGTCGAGGCGTGGCTGCCGGGCGAAAAGGCCTTCGCGACAGAATCCCTCGCAAGGCAGGCTCCGATCGGCACACCGCCCCCCAACCCTTTCGCCAAGGTCATGATGTCCGGCTGCACCCCCATCTGTTCGTAGGCAAATATCGTCCCGGTGCGTCCCATGCCGGTCTGTATTTCGTCAAACATCAACAGCACGTCTTTTTTGGAGCACAGTTCTCTCACTTGCTTCAAATACTCGCGATTCGCAACGTAGACACCCCCCTCACCTTGAATCGGTTCAAGCAGAATTGCCGCGGTCTTGTCGGTCACGGCCCGTTCCAGCTCTTCCAGGTTATTGAAGGAAACATAGCTGAAACCCGGGAGCAACGGCTCGTAGTCCTTCTGCACTTTCTCCTGACCCGTGGCCGTCAATGTCGCGAACGTCCGACCGTGAAACGAGTTTTTCATCGTGACAATCTCGAACCGCCCGGCTCCGTACTTGTCATGGGAATACCGGCGGGCCAGCTTGATCGCCGCTTCATTCGCCTCCGCCCCGCTGTTGCAAAAGAACACCTTGTCGGCGAACGAGTGATCGACCAGCATCTGCGCCAGTTTCACTTGTGGCTCGGTATAGTAGAGATTCGAGGTATGGATCAGTTGCGCGGCTTGACGCTGGATCGCTTGAACCAGATCCGGGTGGCCATGCCCGAGGACGTTTACCGCAATCCCGCCGACGAAGTCGAGGTACTCTCGTCCCTCAAGATCGTACACCTTCATCCCACGCCCTCGCACAATCGAGAGCGGTTGACGCGTATACGTTTGCATCAAATAACGTGCGGCGTCCTGCTTCAGTTCCTCTGTCGGCATGACAGACGTATCCCTTTGTAAAGTAAGGGAAGGTAGCACAGGCTTGTCGGTGGAAGCAACTTGAAAGGAGTAGCAGAAGATGGATGAAAGAGTCGCGTCGCTTCTTTACCCAGGGGGCGTCTCCATTATGATACTCTCGGACAGATGAAACCCTGCGCCCAGTGTCAACAGCAGAACCAAGACGACGCGAAATTTTGCCACCAGTGCGGGAACACGCTAGCCGCCGAACCGGAACCGCCCGTCGCCGCCCCCAGAATCCAATCCGACATCCATCCCGATGAACATCTCTGGCGCCAATTCATCGGCCCCCATGCCGATCGCTATCTGAAACATTTTAAGAAGTTTGGATTGGGAGAACAGCCGAAGTTTGCCCTCACGTGGAATTGGCCGGCCTTTCTGTATATTTCCTTCCTCTGGTTTCTCTACCGAAAAATGTACGTCTATGCAGCGGTCTACGCCATCGGCCCGATGATCTCGACCTACTTGACCGGCGACATGACCGTAGGTCTCATCTGGAGCATTATGGCCGGAGCCACAGCAAATTACGTGTACTTCTGGCACTGCCGCGAGCATATTGGCGAGATCAAGAAAAGCGCAGGGACCGATCCGGCGAAGCAGGACGAAGCATTGAAGGGGGCTGGAGGCGTCCAGTCCTATGTGATTTGGATCGGAGTCGCCTTATACGTGTTGTTCGCGATCACCATGTTCAAAATGCTTCAGGACGGACTACCGGACGGTGAACGGTCGCCAGGAAAACCAGCAAAAACGACTGCTGCGAGCAGCGTGTAAGCATGTGTGAGCTTGCGTTTGTCTGGCGTATGCCGGTCGGTGGCGTGAGGGATCGAGCCATCACTCTCCACCTTGGTTCTTCAAGCCTCTGCTTCGAAGTGTCAAGTCAAGCAACGACCCCAATGGCCCAGCCACCATGTGTTTCCCCTGTGTGATCTACAAATAAATTACTACTCAGGCCTAACCGCAATTGGCTTCCCCTCTCGCAGCCCTCACGTACTCGCATCCCGTCAGCTGTAGGGGCCTCGCTCCATGCGTGAGGGCTCCCAGTAGAACGCCGCCCGACTAAACACCAGTGAAACACAAGCCTCAACGGACGCTCAGGTAGCTGGACTTTCCCCCTAAACAAGAGAGGGAGAGAGGAAGGAGTATAATGCACGTTTTACTGAACTGTCGCTGGAATTCCCCGTCTATGGTGTTGATTTCCCTTCACGCTCGGCGTACGAATTGATGCGATTCATGAATCAGGAAACATTGATGTGACAAGAAAGAACCGCGGAAAAATAGACAAAGTAAGAGCTTCCCGCGATGGTCATGAGTTTCATGAAGCGTGGGCGGCGCGCAAGGCCCTTCAGCTCGTCATGCCAACAGACGGGCTTGTGGGAATTGCCGTTGAAGGGCTCGCGCCCGCCGATCAGGCGGATGCTTCGGCGGAAACGGTCGAGATCGCCGATCTTGTCTTGTACTACGGAAAGCGCCCAACATTTGACGGAGCACGTTCGGTTGTTATTGTCCAGGTCAAATACTCCAAAAGCTCGCAGAGCGTCCCATTCCGTGCGAGCGATGCCAAGAAGACGATTCGCAAGTTCGCAGCCGCGTTCAAAAGCCACAAGAAGAAGCATGGCGCGAAAGATGTTGAAACGAAGGTTGCCTTCGAGTTGGTAACTAACAGGCCCATCTACCGTGAATTTGCCAGGGCGATAGAAGGGCTCGCGTCAAAAAGCCCGTTGCAAGGGGACGCAAAGAAGCAAGCTACTCAGTTCACGTTTGCGTGCAGGCCTAAGGGCAGGGAACTCGCTCAGTTCGCACAGAAAGTCATGATTACTTGCCTGGCTGGAAGCCTGAGACAAAACAGGCAACGTCTTTCCCGTGTCCTCGCCGATTGGTCGGTTGCTCCTGACGCTATGGCGCGGACCAGACTGGGCAACATGAGGCAATTGCTCCGGGACAAGGCTGGTCTAGCGGGTGAAAGACAAAACGTCATTACGAGGACGGATGTTCTTGATGCCCTCGAGCTGCAACGCCCCGAAGACCTCTTGCCTTGTCCGGCGAGCTTTCCGGAAGTCGGCAATGTCGTCGAGCGCGAACAGCTATCAAACGTCGTCAGCAGAATCCCCAAACTGGACAAGCCGCTTCTGATTCACGCCGATGGCGGTGTTGGGAAAACGGTCTTTCTTCAAAGTCTCGCGAAGATTCTGAGCGAGACTCACGAAACCGTTCTGTTCGATTGCTTTGGGGGCGGCGCTTACCGTGCGCCGGACGATGCACGGCATCTTCCGAAGCGCGGCCTGATCCACATCATCAACAACCTTGCCTGCGATGGCCTGTGCGATCCACTCCTGCCAATCAACGAGAATGTGGAAGAGCTCGTCAAAGCTTTCCGGGTCCACCTCGCTCAGGCGGTTGCCACTCTGCAACGAGGATCGCGCGGGAAACAGCTACTGCTGTTCATTGATGCCATAGACAACGCCGCCGAACATGCAAAAGACAAGGGTGAGCTGGCTTTTCCGAAGCTTCTACTCGAAAGCTTCTACCATAACGACTCCGTAGCCGGGGTTCAGCTCATCGTAAGTTGTCGAACATACCGACGCGATATCTCCAGAGGTGATATTCCGTGTGAAGAATTCGAGTTAAAACCATTCAGCCCCACAGAAACAGAGAAGTATCTCCGCGACCGCATTCCGAAAGTAACCGACACTCAAATACAGGTCGCGTATTCGCGTTCTTAAGGAAACCCCCGGATACTCGAACACCTTGCGCTCAGCGACAGGGGCCTGCTTGATCCATCGGAAATCAACAGCGTAATAAAGCTGGACGACCTCTTAAAAGAGCGTATTCGAAATGCCCTCGGCGAAGCTATGAGGCGAGGCTACAAGGAGCCTGACATAAACGCCTTCCTCGCCGGCTTGTCAGTTTTACCTCCTCCCGTTCCGCTCGACGAGCACGCAGATGCCCACGGCATGGATCTTAGCGCTGTAAGGAGTTTTGCGGTTGACCTCGCTCCTCTGCTGGAACAGACAAAGCATGGATTGATGTTCCGGGATGAACCCACCGAAACGCTTGTTCGTCAGGTATACGCTGCCAAAGCAGATACGCTGCGCGCCCTCGCCGAGAACCTCTTCAAAAAGCAAGGGACTTCGGTATATGCAGCGAGCACGCTTCCGGGCCTGCTTCAAAAGCTTGATGATGGGAAGCTTCTGTTCGACCTGGCATTCAATGAGCGGTTTCCGACCGCGATCACGAGCACTGTTGGCAAGCAAAACATACGCTACGCAAGATTGAAAGCCGCCGTTCTTCATGCAGCGCGGAAGCAGGATTTCGACCACCTCATTCACCTGCTGGTAGAACTATCGACTCTCGCAGCCGTCAATCAGCGCGGTACGGACTATGTGATGGACAATCCAGACCTGGTTGTTGCGTCTCACGAGGTTGATGCAACCAGACGGCTTTTCGACACCCGTACGCAATGGCCTGGAACACGCCATGCAAGACTGTCCATTGCGAGTGTCTTGTCTAGCGACTTAAGCGACGCGTGCAGGCACGCCGTAAACGCCGATGAATGGATTCATCACTTTTATCGGCAGGACGATGAATACCGCAGGGAAAGAGGCGGGCCGGAACGGCTCGACATCGCGTCGACTCCGCTATATTTGGTCGCGCAGGACCGAGGACACGATGCCGCGCAATTCATGAAGAGATGGAAGGATTGGTACGCATACGAAGTCTCGGAGCATATCTTCACGTTGCTGCACCAAGCGGAAAGAACGGGAACGGTCCCGGCAGCCAACATTCGCCGTTTTCTGGACTCCCTGCACTTGTAACCCGGCGTCCTTGCAGCCGCTCTCTCTTTTCTGGAGCTCGACAATGCTGTGCGCCGGCGCCTAATTCAAGAGCTTGCCAAAGCCTGCGAAAAGAAGAAGACCATTGAAAGGAGTCAGATCTTCCACCGCGAAAGGGATTATCTCGTTCAGGACGGCCTCCTGAAAGCTGCCGCCATCGCGGTCGCAATGAAAATGCACGCGGAGGCGCTTGCAATCGTGGAAGCCATTCCGCACGAAAGACCGCGCCTCTGGTCCTTCACGGATCGGTTTTCCAACAAGGATGCGTTTCCCTTCATCAGCTACACGGCTCTTCGCCTCGCCACGGAACAACAGTCTATTACTGAACATGCGCTTCTCCCGCAGGAACTGGTTGATTTCGGTGCGCGCATTCCGGATAGCTCGAAGGGGGACGCTTTCCGGAAAGCGTTAAAGGCCGAGTTGGAGGAGTGCTTCAAGTCGCAGCAAGGATTGCCCGACGAGAAAAAGTCTATGAGCTATGAGACCAAGAGGGACGCAGAGCGCTTTATCGATGAGCTTCATGCGTCACTGCTTGAGATTTCTCAAGTGTTCACATCAATGCTCTCATCCGGCACGGGAAAGGGCGACAAGCCGTTTCTGGAGCTGGTCGATATGTGGACGAAGCTCAGAATGAAGAGGAAACACTACTCGGATGTCCATGAAAAGAACTTGTTCTTCGATCTGTTGGGCCGCCAGTTCCTGATCTTTTCACTCTGGGCACGTAGCGACCTGAAGGTTTCTTCTATCGACGCATTTATAGTCAAAGTGAGCGAAGAAAGCGTCTCACCGGCATCAACTCTTGTCGAGATCATTGCGATCCTCGCAAAAAGGCCTGAGCTGCAGGAACTGGCTGGGAAGATGGCGATGCAAGCCAAGGCCCTCATCGAGCGGGAGAATGAAGTGAGTTGCCGAGCTTCTCTCTTCGCACAGTTGTCGAGGAGCATCATGCCTGCAAGTGTCGAGGAGACAGCATCTTATTTCCGCGCTGGTCTTGAGCAGATGGACACCATAGGCTCAGGCGACTACCAGTTCACAAATGCACTGTTGCTTTATGCGGCGGAACTACTAGGCGATGAACTCGAGGAAGGCGACTTTCACACGCTTACAAACATCTGCGAACTTAATATGTCCTCTGAGGGAGAAAAGTTTCCTTGGCACGCGTTCGCAAGAGCATTGGCCCGGACTTCCGGATGCAGAACTCTGGCAAAGCTCGCGCGATGGGACAACCGCGACAAGATATCGCTTGATTACACCCTGTTGCCTTACCTCACGGCGCTCATCGAGCAGGACAAGATTGACCCCTCCATCGCTCTGGGGCTGCTTCGCGTATCGGACTCCGCAGAACTGTACGTTTGCGGCACGGAGCAACTCGCGGAAGTTATCGCCGAAAAGCGGTATCCGAATTCGAAGGAGTTATTGACCGAGCTCATCTTGCAGTTCGAGCAGAATCACCCAGGCGTCTTCATGCCCAGCACTCTTGCAACGCTTCACAAGATTGCCGAGCGCGAACTAGGCAAGGACGCGGAGCAAAGCACCTATCTCTCGGTCGCTGCGCCGAAGTTCGAGAAGCTGCGTGACGAGGGCAACGAGAACCGAAACTATCGTGGGGCGCAAGATCCCCGCCTCGCAGAGAAGGTATGCGATCGGGGAGAAGAGAATCGACGTGCACTGAAGAAAATCGAGAATGAAACGGACCCCATCGACGAGACATTAATGTCACGGGCCATCGATGCGCTGAATAACATGCAGCACGTCTTTGACTTAAAGGCTGGGTTTTTCGACAACCTGCGTGGAAAGCTCACGTACGGTGAAAGGTCGAAATACGTTCAGATCGTAGCGCGGCTTGAGACCCTCGATATCTATACAAAACTGCGCGAGTTGAAGGAGTGCAAGGAGAAATGGGGCCCCTCTTCAGCGGCCCTGAGAAACGTATTCCGCGATATCGGAGTGTCCCTTATCCAGATTCACTCCGATGACCTCGTTCATCATGACTACCTGTCCGGCTCCAACCTGAAGGAGATTGCTGACCTATCCGGCATTCAAATGCCGGTACTGGCGCTCGAATTGATCACGATATTCGCAGTGCCGGATTCACACTTGTCTGCATCCATCTGGATGGGCCTTGCGGCAATCATTTGTGAGAAGTCCAAACAGGGCGAGGGTCAAATCGCACTCAAGCGATTGCTTAACAGCAACTCCGGAAAGTTGGCATCAACAGTTGTAGATGGTCTGTGGAAAGATGGTCTCTATCCGAAAGGCAGACAGACGGATATTGCGGCCGGCATCGTATGGCTCATGCTCGGCTCGCCTTCTGCAGGACATCGCTGGAGAGCCTCGCATAGCATCCGCTGCTTCGCACGGTTTGGAAAGTGGGACGTAATTGACGCGATTATTGCCAAGTTCCATTCCACGGACGCCCATCCCTATCAAGCACCGGAACTTCCCTTCTACTTTCTGCACGCGCGGTTATGGCTGCTGATTGCGATTGCCCGAGTGGCAATGGATTACCCACATAATGTGGCGAAGTATGCGAATTCCCTGAAGGCCATCGCGTTAGACAAGAGTACTCCGCATGTCCTATTGCGCCACTTCGCGGCGCAGGCCCTCCTAGTCTGTGCGAGCAGCGGCGGTGTTGTCCTGTCGGAGGCCGATGCAAAGGCACTGAAGACGATCAACGAATCGCCATTCCAGAAGAAAGAGACGAAGGAACACCCGCGCGATTCATTTTACCAGGGTCGTCCAGACTCGATGCCGGAGCCAGAGCCGGAATTTGACCTGGACTATGACTTCGATAAGACGGATGTCACCCGTGTGAGTGACATGTTCGACAGATCAAGGTGGGAAACGAAGGATGCCATCACCTTATGGGTGCGGAAATACGATCCGCACATAACGAGTATGTACGGAAGCGGTGGGCGATCCATCCGCCACCGAAACCGCATCATAGGAATGACCAGCCGGTATCACGTTTATGGGCAGCAACTCGGGTGGCACGCGCTCTACCTGGTGGCGGGAGAATTCCTGGCGAAGTATCCGATCGTTCAGCGTCCATACGATGACGATGATTCATGGCGCGAGTGGCTGAGACGCGAGTTGCTCACGAGAAACGACGGGCTGTGGCTCGCTGACGGAGTTGATAGGCCGCCCGTGGACGCGCAAGTCAACCTCTATGAGAAAGGAGAGAAAGGGCTTGTCCTTACCGGCGACAAAGCAAAACTCCTCGGCCTTCTGAAAATCGGATCATCGATAGCGAATGAACTGGTTGTGGATGGTGACTGGCGCTCAGCTGATGGTATCGGAATTCACATTGCGTCGGCTCTAATACCTCCCCAACACGCCGAGAAATTGGCGCTGGAGTTGTCTCAAGAAGACCCGTTTCAAGCGTGGCTGCCGCAAGCCGAAGGGTACAACGGTGGCGACGAATACTCACGCTCCGAGAAGGAACCTTTCAAGCCATGGATCGTCAGGCCTTCCATCGAAGCCAGACTCGATGAAACCGACCCCCTCGGGGTGACTTCCGCTGTACGGCGGCTTTACTTTACGAAGGCGGTAAATGCGATCGGCTCGCTGAGAGCACTGGACCCTTTTCGGCGAACGTGGGCCGATTCAAAAGGACGAGTGGCGGCGCGCTCGGAAGCGTGGGGCCGCAACCCGGCGCACGACGAAGAAGAATCAATCAGCGCCGAACGACTAGTGGACTGTAACAATTGATTCGGGCGTAATTCGTCGCGATGGATCGAAGTACGTCCACTTCACGGGTTTGGGTTGTGTGTTGTAGTGACGGATGTCTCGCATGAGCGTTCTCCGCAGGTCTGCCACCGACGTAAAGA
>DATHTZ010000107.1:0-1681 GCA_035462675.1 Nitrospiraceae bacterium
CTGTGTATGGAGGACTCGCTGCATCTTCCATCATGCCGGTCTTCATGTGTGACCCATCACGATGAGGGAAAGAGAGATAGGCTCAGGAAGGATACCACGTATCAGCGCTATCCTAACGAATTTCGGTGGGCACCGCACAATACCTCGCCAGGAGGAAAAAGGACAGAGGAATTGGGGCAGCATACTTTAATGCTTGATCGATCTCTTGAGTGTTTTCTCGACGCTCGCAACCTTGCTCTGTAATCGTCCGGTGTGTCCTTTCCGATAATCGACTTTTATCGTACAGGAAATGCGGCCGCAATCTTTCTTCATCCGCTCATAACATTGTGTGACGACGGCCACTACCTCGTCCCACTCCCCTTCAAGCACCGTTCCCATCGGGTTCAACCGGTAGTCCACTCCGCTCTTATCGATAATATCGAGCGAGCGCGCCACATACTTGCCCACGCTCTCTCCCTTGCCTAACGGCGACATACTGAATTCCAGCAGAACCATTTGTTTCTCCTTCCCTCCGCTCGTCTCACGTTTACGTCATTACCCTTCACGCCTGCCCCTTTACGCCTGGAGACACAGTCAGCTTCGCTCGCTCATCGAGCCAAACCTTCGGATACTGGACCTTCCCTAACAAGCGAAACCCATCCAGCGCCTCACGCAGCATGGCTCGACGTTTTTCGAAGTCCGGCTCAGTCGCCTTCGTTTGCTCGCGAAGCTGGCCTAGCCATTCCACAAAAGCGGCAAACTCCTCGCCGAAGATCTTGTCCATATCTTCCTTCATGAAGCCTGACAAGGCTGGGGCGACCCCGCTCGTGCTGATGGCCACACGCAAATGCCCGCAGGCTACGACCGCGGGCATCGTGGCTGTGGAGAATTCTGGCTGGTCGACCGACCACAATACGCACTTCTTCTCACGTGCTTTCGCAAACAGCGCTCGTGAAAAATCCCGATCTCCCCGAACCATATTCAGCACCAGAATCGCATTCTCCAAATCGGCCTCGCGGAAATGGCGCCCACGGTGCACAACTTTCGCCGAGGCGGCCATATCTTTGAGTATCGTGTGTAACGTCGGCGCCACGACGGTTACTTTTGCCCCGGCCTCCAACAGCCGCTGGGTCTTCTCCCCGGCCTCCTCGTCTCCGCCGAGTACAAGCACCGGGTAACCTTTCACATCAAGAGACAAAGGAAAGCCAGAATTTGCAGCCATGATGATTTCTCCCAATTTAAGAGCGGGGCGTATCATACAACACCCTGTTTTGCAGCGTAAACCGCGCCCCACGCTTTTCTACCAGCCCCAGCCCGCATGATTCATGAAGGTTCGTCGCGAACGCGTGCAAACGCGAAGTAAGATGGGCACTCGGAAGCGTGAAGTTCTGCGGCATACTTGTGCACTAGGTCGAAGGGCCAACCAGCGAGACTGCTTGTTATCGCCACGTATCCGCCCTTGCACCAGAAGCTTCATAAATCATGCGGGTGAGAACAATGCGCACTCAGATGTACCTGTCGTTCGTCTCTTGCCCGAAGGAAAGAGTATATGGCATATAGCAATAGCCTATAGTCGGGGCGAAAACGTTGAATGGTCAATGATCAATGTTTAATAGGGAAGAAACTCACACTGCGGGCGCGGCAGGAGTATGACCGAACATTCAACATTGGAACATTACCCTTTAGATCAAAGAGCGGGAAG
>DATHTZ010000108.1:0-2499 GCA_035462675.1 Nitrospiraceae bacterium
AGGGTCTGGGTTCTCGATCAAGAACCCCCAAGCGAAGACCACGTGTGGTTGTGGCAGCTCCTTCAGCGCCTAATGAATGTGCGCTGGAGCAGCGCAAGCCGGTCGGTTGAGTGAGCGACAGGTGAGCCAGGATTGTCCGAATACAGCGGCCGGTCCTGGCTTCTCTATTTTTGTCCCGAATGTGAGTTGAATCCATGATGGCACAGGCGAGTGTCACAAGGCGGTATCGGTTCTGCGCCGCGCACCGACTGCACACGGATTATCTGTCGTCCGAAGACAATCTGGCTATTTTTGGGAAGTGCAATAATCCCAATGGGCACGGCCATAACTATGTCGTGCTGGTGACCGTAAAGAGCATCGCACTAACCGCGACCGGTGGAGGCGTAGATCTTGATCTGCTAGACCGGACGGTGGCCGACCAGGTGGTCACGCGATTCGACCATCACGATCTCAATCAAGATCCTGAATTTGCCGATCGCACCACGACGGGAGAAAATCTGGTGCTGTTGATTTGGGATCTGTTAGTGAAGTGTCTTCCCGCCGGGCAACTGGAAAAGGTCGGGCTGATTGAAACACGCGACAACTACTTCGAGTATGCGGGGGGCATAGGGAATGTTGAATGATAAATGTTGAATGTAAAATTGTCGGAATCGGAAGGATGTCTGACAATTTGATGATTTCCCGACATTCCACATTCAAATTTCATCATTTAACATTGAGTATTACGGTATAGAGAGGGGCGTCATGGCTAAGCAGGGAATCGAGCGGCGGGGCCGGCAGACGGTCGAAGACGTCAAGGGGAACGGCAGACCGTCGGATCTGGCCGTGCTGCAATCCCTGGTCACGGAGATGTTGCTGGCCCTCGGCGAAAAACCCGGTCGGAACGGGCTCCTCAAGACTCCGGAGCGAGTCGCCAAGGCTCTCGCCTTCATGACCCAAGGCTATCACCGCGACATCGATCATCTCCTGAACGGCGCGCTCTTCCCGATCGAGTACGATGAGATGGTCATCGTAAAGGACATCGATTTTTTCAGTATGTGTGAGCATCACCTGCTGCCGTTCTACGGTAGAGTCCATGTGGGTTATTTGCCCAATAAGAAAGTGGTGGGGCTCAGCAAGATTCCGCGCATCGTGGATGTTTTTGCGCGCCGACTGCAAGTCCAAGAGCGACTGACCGTCCAGATCGCCGAAACACTGAAATCGAAGCTCAATGCGCACGGTGTGGGCGTGGTCGTCGAAGCGCGACACCTCTGCATGATGATGCGGGGCGTCGAAAAGCAGAACACCATCGCGGTCATCAGCTCCATGTTAGGCGCCTTCCGCAGTCAGCCGCAAACAAGACTGGAGTTCCTCAAGCTGATACGACGAGGCAGCGTCGGCGACTCCGACTAGGCAGGGTGTTGAAAACGGCTTCCGGCTTTGTTCTCGCGTCGTTCAGATCCTCAACGTACCCCAGAGGGTACGCCTCGGACCTTCACTCGCGGCGGCCGCGCTGGAAAACCGTTTTGAACACCCTGCCGCTACTTCATCATCCTAGCCAATCTAGTCTTCAACTTTCGGAAAAACAGGCTTAAGGATTTCGCTCGTGCGGGCTTGCTGACGGGCTTTTCCGCCATTCTCCTCGTTCTTTCTTCTCCGGTTATCTGATCTGAAAGCCAGGCGAAGAAGATGAGGTGAAGTATCAGCTCTGTCTTTCCTTGCTGAGTTCGTAGGCGAAGGTCGCGACAATCTGAAAGAAGGTTTCTGGTTGTTCGAGGTTGGCCAGATGGGCGGCGTTTGGAACGATGGCTAGGCAGGCGTTGGGGATCTGATCGGCCATGAGTTTGGCCTCGGAAGGTGGGGTGGCTCGGTTCAGTTCACCGACAAAGATCTGGGTGGGGCAGGGTGATGTGTTTCAAGAATGGGGTAGAATCTGCCGTTTGGCCATCGCCACCAAGTCTCCGGCAATGCCGCTGACTTGATTACCCTCGATCATGGCTCGCACTTGCTGGACGAGATCCGGCCTCGTTTCGATGGTCTGAGGAGAGAGGAGTTTGGGAATCATGAGGTCGGCAATGGCTGACGGTCCTTTCTTGTAGGCTGTCTGAGCCATGTGGAACCGCCCGTCTCTTCCTTCTTCTGTGTCTGCCTGCGCTCTCGTGTCCGCCAGGATCAATCCCTTCACGCGAGCTGGATGCTTGCGATAGAACGCAAAGAGGATGTAGCCGCCCATTGAGAGGCCGACTAAGATCGTTTGTTGAATGGACAGATGGTCCAGCAGCGCGTTCACATCGTCCGCCGATTGCTACAGCGTATAATGCCAGAGCGGCACGCCCGATTCGCCATGCCCGTGCAAATCGATTGTGATGATCCGGAATTGCAACGAGAGGAGGTTTCTCCTGATGTGCCCACATGGTCCGATTCAGGGGAAAGGCATGGAGAAAGACGATGGGGAGACCAGTTCCTTGGTCGCTGTAAGCGATTGTGATTCTGTTGACATGGGTGTGCATGGTTCTCCCC
>DATHTZ010000109.1:0-2991 GCA_035462675.1 Nitrospiraceae bacterium
AGGCTGATACTAAAGGGGGAAAGGAGTTCGGTGAAGATGTAGCGATCCAGCAGCGTTCGTAGAAACATTCAAAAAACACGCTCCTCGCCCGGTCGACACTATAGGCGAGCGGAAGAGGGTTGTCCACCGTACCGTCGGCCAGTATGCAGCCAAGGAATGGCTTGACAACATTTGAAATGCCATGGTACATGCTGCGCGAGTTGCAACCGAGATGAGTTTCGTAATCGATGTTGTCTCTCCAATGAGCCCGTCATTTCATCTCACTCTTCTTCCTGTTTATTGTACTTTACCATGTGTGCCGCCAACCGGGTTCCTAGGTCGGTCGCGCAACTATGCGTGGCCGTTGAGGAAAGGAGTATTGTTGTGAAAGCAAAAGGTACGGTCAAGTGGTTCAACGATCGTAAGGGGTTTGGGTTCATTCGCCTTGAGAGCGGGGATGATGTCTTCGTACATTATTCTGCGCTCCAAGGAGAAGGATTCAAAACCTTAAAAGAGGGAGAAAATGTCGAGTTCGAGGTCGTGCAAGGGGCAAAGGGGCCTCAGGCTTCGAACGTCTTGAAGACAGTCGTTGCCGACTCCTGACGTTTTCATTTTGTGGGATTGTGTCAAGAGGGAGGCCTGCCTTTCATGTCTGGGCAGGCCTTCGTGTTTCTGCTGAGTGGACAGTTATCTAAATACCCCATTTCGTTGACAACGTCTATCGACACTGTTAGCGTCTGATCGTTAGCCCGCATGATTCATGAAGGTGCGTCGCGAAAAGGTGCAGACGCGAAGCGAGACGGGCACGTGGAGGCGTGAAGCCCTGAGGAATACTCGTGCAGTATGTCGAAGGGCTGAACGGCGAGACTGCCCGTCACAGCCGCGTATCCGCGCTTGCAGCAGACGCTTCATGAATCATGCAGGCTAGGGAGGTGTCACGTGGCGATCGATCGCGGTAACGTGTTGCATAGCGCACAGCTCTTTGCGTCACGGGGCCAGTTCGACGCTGCCATCAATGAATGGAAGAAGCTCTCCACCGAGTGGCCGGGCGATGGGAGTATCTTCAATTCAATCGGTGAGTTACACCTCAAGCGCCAAGCCACCACTGATGCCGTAGCAGCCTTTCTACAGGCAGCCAATGCCTTCCGTGCCGAAGGGGCCACACTCAAGGCGATCGCCACGTTTAAGAAGGTCTTGAAGCTCGATCCCTCACGGTACGATGTGTTCCGGCATCTTGGAGATCTCAATGCTGAGCGCGGTCTGCTGAGCAGTGCGGTCCAAGATTATCTCACCCTCGGAAAACACTATCTCAAAGCGGGAAAAAGCAAAGAGGCGTTGGACATCTATAAGAAGATCGTCACCCAAGATCCATCGAATCTGGATGCCCAGCAGCGGGTGGCGGAATTGTGCCTGCAAGAAAACATGCAGGACGAAGCCACGAAGGTCTATTTGCAGTTAGGGCGGGAGCGGTCAGCGCAGCAGCGTTATGCTGAGGCGAAGGATGCCTATCAAGCTGTCTTGCGGATCGACCCTGCCAATAGCGAGGCCACCCAGTTCATCGAACATTTCAAAAAGACCGGTGGGAGTCCTAGCGCCACTGCTCATACAAAAGCCGGCTCTGCAGGAGGCGCGCCTAAGAGTGCTGAACCACTGAATCTACTGTCGGAAGCCGCCCGCCGCATCGAAGAAAGACAATTTGCGGGGGCCGAGGCCATTCTCAATCAGATGTTGACTAAAGAACCGGGAAACTTGGAAGTGTGCCAATTGCTCGCCAAGTTGCATCTGCAACGCGGAGATATTCAAGTGGCGCTTGGTGAATATCGCTACCTTGCTGGGGCAGCCTTGCGCGCCCAACATTATGAGCAGGCCGAATCGTTGATTGTGGAATTTCTAGCTGTTGAACCACAGTCCGTACCGATCCTTGAGCTCTATGGGGAGCTATACGAAGAAAAAGGCGATCCCGTCAACGCAGTGAGCCAATATGAGAATGCTATTGTGCTGTTGTTGGAACAGCCCGATCCCGGAATGCCAACGCTACATGAAGAATTGTTCGAGAAGGTAACCGCGTTGGCGCCAGATAGCCCGACGGTGAAGAGGCTGATGGCTCTCATGCGCGACACCGCCATAGATGAATCGCCTGCTTCTGCTCGATCCGAGACCGCTGTGCCTCCGACCGCTGCGATTTCATCGAGCCCAGCCAGACCGACGGAAACATTTTCGACGGCCAATGCTGCTCCGGACGATGCCTGGAGTGTGACTTCCAAGATCACCCCTCAGCAAGATAGGCATTTCTCACTCGCTGAAAAGAAGCCTGTGTCAGCCCAATTGGGGTCGCCGCAGCCGTCAGAACAGGAACCAGTTGCGCCGGATAGCGTGTTCTCTGTATCGAATACCGAGCCGAACGAGCAAATGGAGGCGTTGTCGGAAACAGCAGGCTCGGTTGCTTCCCTCTCGACTGGCGAGCAGTTCGAGGCCTATATGAAGGCCGGCCAGCAGGCTGAGGCGGAAGAATGGCTTAGCCGTTTGGTCACGGCGCAGCCGAATCATGCAGGGGCTCGAGAGCTGTTCGGTTCACTGCTTGAAGCCAAAGGTGATACTGCAGGTGCGGCCGTGCAATATTCTCGTGCCCTCGAATTACTCCTGGCTCATCCACAGGATGAGAGTCCGAACCAGTCGGCGGGCCTCTATACGAAAGTCAAAGAACTAGCCCCGGCCAGCCCATTGGTCGCCAAATGGGCTTCGACGTTTTCGCCGAAGCCCCAGGCGTCAGTTCCTGCTGTCGAGAAGCCGGTTTCTGTTTCGCCTGTGAACGAGATCGACATGGAGACTCACTATACGTTGGGAGTGGCCTACAAGAACATGGGGTTGCTGGATGAAGCGAAGGAGGAATTTTCTCTCTCGATGCAGAGCCAGGACTTTTTCTCTGACTCCTGTCTCATGCTCGCGGTCTGTTTGAAAGAACAGGGAGAATGCCAGTCGGCGAGTGCACAACTCGAGCTGCTACTGGAGGAT
>DATHTZ010000110.1:0-5038 GCA_035462675.1 Nitrospiraceae bacterium
GCGTACCGTGATCGGCTGGGCGATGGGCCATCGGCTGACCGTGGATCTAGCCGAGCGGGCCCTCACCATGGCGCTGACGCATCGGAAGCCCATGGCGGGGTTGCTACATCACTCGGATCGCGGCAGCCAGTACGCGGCACGTCGCTACCAGCAGCTGCTCGGCGAGCACGGCATCACCACGAGCATGAGCCGTAAGGGCAACTGCTGGGACAACGCCTGTGGCGAAAGCTGCTTTGGCACTCTCACGCGTGAGCTCGTGTACCATCAGCACTACACGACTCGTGAAGCGGCGACACAGGACATATTCGAATACATTGAGGTGTTTTATAATCGGAAGCGCCGACACTCGACCCTTGGCTATGACTCCCCGGCCGAGTACGAAGCGAGGACGGTAGTGGCTTAACTTGGTGTCCACGGAATTGGGGGAAGTTCACTGTTAGCCCATGTTGATGAGAAGATTTAAGATGACCGTGCTAGGCAAAGGTCATCAAAATGTTGGACACGATGAGCAACAGAATTGTATGCAGGTGACTCCTTCTGAAAAGAGCCTATGGTTGATTCCTTTAAATAGTAAGGTGTTGGCCTCTTATTCTCTTCTGTTCCATCGAGATGGATAGTTAGAGTACATGTGCGAGACGTTCAGGTAATGACTCAAAGGAGATACGCCGCCCTTGATGCGGTATAGAACCAGCAAGCAACAAGACGGGATTTGCACCTCTCCTTTCTAGAAAGCGAAGCGCGGCAAACACAACTTTAAAGGCTTTCACCACGTCGGTTCCGTCTATGCGGGAGGGTATCGCGTTAAAGCGGAGTAGCTTAGTACGGTACGTCTTAGGGTTCAAACGCTGTTTAAGTCTGCTGTTTCCGCTCCAGTCCTTGCGCGTGGCGGAAATGAACCGACGTCCACTTCGCTTATTTGAACCATACTTGATAAGCCAAACATGACTGTGAATGATTGAGTCTCGAATCACAAACAATTCTGAGAGGCGTTTGTACCCACGATAGCGATATATTTCTTTCATGTATTCAGGGACTGCAACATGTCTCTCGGAAGGCTGTTTCTTGCTAAAGCGGCGATCTCTTGCGACGAATGACTCCAACGCAGCCACGAGCAGGACAATAACTGCGACCGCATAACCGCCCGCATAGAATTGAGTGCCAACGGAATCACGACGCACAGTGGGGCAGGAAGCAACCCAACGATCAACGAGTTCGGCAATTGGGGTGAAATACTGTGAACCGATAATGGAGATTATCTCTTGGTGAGATTCTGACTCTGTCATGATCTCTGACTCTTAAGTGGGCGGCCCTAGATTGATGGTACAGGGAGCCATCATACTAGCTGTGGCTAAGGGCTTTAAGCACCGTCAGCCACTTCCACCCCGCTCACACCCCTGCTTCCTTCAGCACCTGCCCCGTATACGATCGCTTCGCCTTGGCTATTTCCTTCGGCGGTCCTTCGGCCACGATCTCGCCACCTCGATCGCCGCCCTCTGGCCCGAGATCGATAATCCAATCCGCATTCTTGATCACATCGAGATTATGTTCGATCACCACCACGGTATTCCCCGTCTCGACCAATCGATCCAACACATCCAGCAACCGTTGCACGTCGGCGAAATGAAGCCCGGTCGTCGGTTCATCCAAGATGTACATCGTGCGTCCGGTCGGACGTTTCGAGAGCTCGCGCGAGAGTTTCACTCGCTGTGCCTCACCCCCGGACAGTGTCGTAGCGGACTGACCAAGTTTCACGTAGTGCAACCCGACATCGTGTAAGGTATCGAGCTTCCGCTTGATGAACGGGATATGTTCGAAGAACTCCACGGCATCGTCCACCGTCATATTCAACACGTCGGCGATACTCTTCCCCTTATGGTGAATCTCCATCGTCTCGCGGTTATATCGTTGGCCCTTGCAGACCTCACAGGTCACGTAGACATCCGGGAGGAAATGCATTTCGATCTTGATCAATCCGTCGCCCTGGCAGGCTTCGCAACGGCCTCCCTTCACATTGAAACTATAGCGGCCTGGCTTATACCCTCGCACGCGGGACTCGGGCAGATTTGAGTAGAGATCCCGGATGAAACTGAATAGACCGGTATAGGTCGCGGGATTCGAGCGTGGAGTCCGGCCGATCGGGGACTGGTCGATGTCGATCACCTTGTCCAGCGCGTCGGCGCCCAGCAGCTCCTTGCAGCCATCGATCTTCGGTTTTTTGTGATAGAGCAGCTGGGAGAGGGAATGGAACAGTACTTCGAGCACCAGCGTGCTCTTTCCGGACCCAGACACGCCGGTCACACAGGTGAGTAGACCGAGCGGAATCTTGGCGGTCATCCCCTTGAGATTGTGTTTCGTGGCCCCCACGATGGACAACAGCCCCTTGGCCTTCCGTTGACGGCGAGGCAGGCTGACCATCTGTGTGCCTCGGAGATACTGGCCCGTCAGCGAGTCGAGATTCCCCATGACGTCGGTCGGCGTGCCCTGGGCAATGACTTGGCCGCCGTGTGTCCCGGCTCCCGGCCCCATATCCAGCAGATGGTCCGCCGCCATCATGGTTTCTGCATCGTGCTCGACCACCACTACCGTATTACCCAGATCGCGCAGGCGCAGCAGGGTCTGGAGCAGGCGCCGATTATCTCGCTGATGGAGACCGATCGACGGCTCGTCGAGGATATAGAGGACGCCGACCAGACCGGACCCGATTTGCGTGGCGAGCCTGATGCGTTGCCCTTCTCCCCCGGACAAGGTCGCGGCCGCCCGATCAAGCGTCAGATAATCTAGACCGACATTGACCAGAAACCCGAGCCGTTCGCGGATTTCTTTCAAAATGCGATAGGCGATCACCAGTTCGCGCTCGGTGAATTTCAACGAACTGAAGAAGTCTGCAGCGGCTCGCACGGAGAGATGCGTGACCTCCGCAATCGACTGTGTGGCCACCTTGACGGACAGGCTTTCAGGCCGCAGCCTCGCGCCCCTGCAGACCTCGCAGGGTTCCAGCAAGGTGAAGTCTTCATCGTCAGAAGAGCCGGGTGTCATGGCGTAACCGATGCCGTCGCAAGCCGGACAGGCTCCGTGCGGGCTGTTGAAAGAAAAGACGCGCGGCGTAATTTCCGGATAACTGACACCGCAGCGGATGCAGGCGAGCTTCTCGCTATAGAGTGACACTTTCCCATTGTCCGTCAGCACCCCGACCAGCCCGCTGGCAAGTTTCAACGAGGTTTCCACCGAGTCGGCCAATCGCCGCGTCAACGCTTCGCCTGGTTTCATCACCAGCCGATCGACGACGATTTCGATCGTGTGTTTCTTCTGTTTGTCGAGCGAGATGTCCTCGCCCAAGTCCATCAGCCGGCCATCGACCCTGGCTCGAACGTAACCGGCCCGTCGCATATCGAGGAGTTCTTTGCGGTACTCCCCTTTCCTGCCTCGGACGATCGGAGCTAAGAGCTGAAACTTGCTCCCCTCTGGCAACAGGCCGATGGCATCCACCATCTGCTGCACCGTCTGCGCAGTGATTTCCTCGCCGCACTGAAAGCAGGAGGGGCGTCCGACCCGGGCAAAGAGGAGACGGAGGTAGTCGTAAATTTCCGTGACAGTGCCGACCGTGGAACGGGGATTGTGGCTGGTGCTCTTTTGCTCGATGGAAATGGCGGGCGAGAGCCCTTCGATCGAATCAACGTCGGGCTTGCCCATCTGTTCGAGGAACTGGCGGGCATAGGCCGAGAGCGACTCGACGTATCGCCGTTGTCCCTCGGCATAGATCGTGTCGAAGGCCAGCGACGACTTGCCTGACCCACTCAAGCCGGTGATCACGACGAGCCGGTCGCGTGGGATCGTCACGTCGATGTTCTTGAGATTGTGCTCCCGCGCCCCTTTGATGACGATCGAGTTATGCATAGGGGCGGGATTATAGCACCGGGGTTCCTTTTCTTGACACCGGTGCCTGGCACCGACAATATGCGGAATATTTAAGGGAGAACGGTGTGTCACGGCCCGCAAAACGAAAAGAGAAGTGGACGCTCTTGTTTAACCCGGTGCTGAAACACGTGGTCGTCCAGGCGGCCAAGCGTAGAGGAGTCGATCCTGTGACCCTGGTCGAGAATCTCGTGAGGGGAAAATTCAACCCATACGAACATGCGGACGTAGATGACAGTGCTGCCTATGTCACCGCGCTGCGGAAGCAGGGCTGAAAACAGTCCGATGATGCGTTCCTGGCTGAGATTCAAGCATGGCAAAAATCTCGGTCCTCGTAGATACCGATATCTTCATTTGGGGAGTGAGCGCTCCAGGAGGTATGCCGGCGCAACGAAAATACAATTGCGTGTACCTAAGCAGGATCAGCTTGAGGTAAAACGAAGAGCTCCGCTAGCAGTCGTCGATACGTCCCCGCGTCAACCTTGCATCCTCTCTAAGACTCAGAAGTCGCCGGCCAACTTCCTCATCACCGAGATCCATGGCTTGCAGCAAGCCACGGTAGTTACCATATTGCTGTTTCAGATGGAAATGGATATGCCCGGTCGCACGTGTGAATGCCAGTAGGATGAGTAGTGCCCGCCGCATCAGCGGCTCCGCCTCCGCCAGCCGATTCGTATGATGGAACAGTAGCGCAAGATTGTTAAGGTGACCGGCCACCCTGGGATGGTCCGGCCCATAGCTTGCCTCATCGATGACCAAGGCTCGGCGCATCAGTGGCTCTGCTTCATCCAGCCGATTGGTGGCCTGTAATAGTTGCGCGAGATTGTTGAGACGAGTGGCGACGTTGGGGTGGTCCTGCCCATCGCTGGCCTCACCAATGGCCAGAGCCCGTCGCGTTAGCAGTTCCGCCTCCGCCAGCCGATTCGTATCCTGGAGCAGCTGTGCGAGATTGTTGAGGACAGCGGCGACGTTCGGGTGGTCCGGCCCATAGCTCTCCTCACTGATGGTCAAAGCCCGCCGCATCAACGATTCTGCTTCCGTCAACCGATTCGTGAGATGGAGCAACGACGCGAGATTGTTGAGGCGAGTGGCCACCCTGGGATGGTCCGGCCCATAGCTTGCCTCA
>DATHTZ010000111.1:0-2283 GCA_035462675.1 Nitrospiraceae bacterium
ATACACTTCGATGCCATAGAGATTGCCGAACGGTGGCATCGTTCCCACTTGGCAATCGGGGAATAGATTCGCGCACTCGGCTTCTGTCGCTAACCGGATCTCACGGGCCTCCAGTACATCCCGCAATCGTTTCAAATCTACACGCCAAGTTGAGGGAAGCACTGTCATCACGAAGTACTGATCGGCCTTGACGACAACGACTTTTGCGACAAGTTTGCCTGGCACATCAAGTGTGTGCGCCACGTCGTGGGCGGTATAGGCTTTGGGGTGGTTGACCACTTCATAGGGAATTTTGTTGGCGTCGAGATAACTCTGGAGTCGTTTCAGGATCGGCATGGCAACCTCCCTTACTAATAGACAAAGCTGAGTGTAGTACTTGTATTAGGGACGAAATGAGCAAGGGAAATGCCACGAAGGATTTTCTGGGATGATCACACAAACGCGTGAAGAAACGAGGCGTTAGTCTGCAGTGTGGTAGAGAATCGAGAAGCCACGGATTCGTGCTCGTAGCATTATGGGGCAATGTTCCCGAGTCTGCTGTCCCGATATGCAACGAGACAGGTGGAGACGCCTGTGTTGACTCATAGGAGCCTGACTCCCATCAACCGGCTTTCCAAGAATTTGCTCCCCGCTTGCAACGAAACAAACGGCAGTGAGATAGACCATTGGCGCGAATCGCCAAGAAATGAATGTACTTTCATGCTTAGAGCCTCGAGCTTCTTCAGTAAGGATAGCCAGGCCTTCCGAGGACATGCCCAGCCAAGTAGGGATTTTCCAATCTGACACATACAGAATAGTGCTATGGATTTTTGGGCAAGATGAGAATAGCATTTGCGGCAAAAAGCTCCATCTCTGGAGGATTACCGAATGCGAAATTTCCTCTCTTGTCGAAGAATCACTCGGTTTTCCTGAGAATTGATGTGCCGTGAGACCTGTCAGTTTTCAGGAGTGTGATTTGCGTATTCTGTATTAGGAGCTTCTTTATGGAGAAGTGTTTCCGAATGCAACATGGCAAGGCACATGCGAAGAAGGAGGTGTTTTGATGCACTACCGAAACGTATTAGGCTTCTTTATGCTCCCAGCCATGATGGCCGTGGCCACTATAGCGGCTGGCGCCCCGCTCCATCCTGCCGAAGACCGAGTCCCCCCCTCCGCAATGAAGGAGGCACTCAGCTATAAGGCCCCCTTTGGAGAGACTCGTACGGCCCCGCAGGAAATCGTCGCAGCGGGTAAAGCGCTCTACGAAGGCAAAGGGAGTTGTCACCTCTGTCACGGGATCAGCGGCAAAGGCGACGGGCCTGCTGCGCATATGCAGAAACACCTGCCAACGGATTTCACGAACTGCGCCTTTCAGAAAGAGCGGGAAGACGGGGAATTGTTTTGGATTATCAAATACGGCAGTCCAGGCACAGGGATGCAGCCACTCATTCCTGCATTGCTCTCGGAAGTGGAAGGGTGGAAGGTTGTGGCTTATGTCCGAACATTTTGCGCCGGACAGTCCTAACATCACGGTATTTGGTCCTAGTGCTTCGAGGGGAACAGGATCCGTGACACCTCAATGCGTCGGCGTACGCCGGCGTGAAAGGAAGGGACGCAACCATGAGCATTCGCGTGACTACAAAACGTAGCCTCGTCGTCTGTCTGTTTGCACTGATTGGCCTGTTCAGTTACGAAATCAGCTTCCTGGTGCCTGAGGCTCATGCCATTCCCGCGTTTGCACGGAAATACGGATTGCCGTGCAACGTCTGCCACGTGCCAGGGTTTCCGAAGCTGAATGACTTCGGTAACACATTTCGCGATCAGGGGTATCAATTCGGCGCGGATGTGGACCTTCCCACTCATCCCAATATCACCATGGGCTACTGGCCCCTCTCAATGCGGACGACGGTCGGCTACCAGGCGGCCAGTGTCCGAACGGATGGCAGCGGAGTCTCGACCGGTGGGTTTGGTTTTACGGGGCTGGACATTTTAAGCTTTGGCCTCCTGCACCGTGACATCTCGTTTGGTCTAGTGTATACGCCAGGGCTTGGGAGCGCCGGCTTTGGTACGGGAGCGTCGGACGGCGATTTGGAGGCTGCCTATGTCCGGTTCAATAGGCTTGAACGGTTTCTTGGTGTCAAAGACGAGCCAGGAAAGTATCTCATGAATCTGAAGGTCGGGAAGTTTGAACTCGACGTGCCCTTCAGTGAGAAACGGAGCCCCACCCTCAACACGCCCTTCGTGATGTATCATTATGTCGCTGGCACCCCCTACTTTGCCGGAATTACCGGGACATCGACCAGT
>DATHTZ010000112.1:0-17356 GCA_035462675.1 Nitrospiraceae bacterium
CTTCTTCAACTCGGGATGGTATTGCTGGACGTAGTGCAGCAGGTCGGCTTCAAACTGTAGCACTGTATCGACGGGTATATCGTCCAGGTATCCGTTGACACCGGCGTATATCGACAGCACTTGATCGGCGACCGGCATCGGTTTGTATTGTCCCTGCTTGAGCAACTCCACCATCCGAACGCCGCGTGCAAGCTGCCTCTGCGTCGCCTTGTCCAACTCGCTGCCGAACTGCGAGAACGCGGCCATTTCGCGATACTGGGCGAGGTCGAGCCGAAGGGTACCAGCCACTTGCTTCATGGTCTTGATCTGAGCCGACCCCCCGACGCGGGAGACCGACAGACCCACGTTAATCGCGGGACGAATACCGGAGTAGAACAGATCGCTAGCGAGATAGATCTGCCCGTCGGTAATCGAAATGACGTTGGTCGGAATATAGGCGGACACGTCACCGGCTTGCGTTTCGATGATCGGCAGTGCGGTGAGGCTTCCCCCTCCGAGCTTGTCGCTGAGCTTGGCCGCACGCTCCAACAACCGGGAGTGCAGATAGAATACGTCGCCAGGATAGGCTTCACGGCCCGGTGGGCGGCGGAGCAAAAGAGACAGCTGACGATAGGCGACGGCGTGCTTGGAGAGGTCGTCGTAGACGATCAACGCATGTTTGCCGTTATCCCGGAAGTACTCGCCAATGGCTGCACCAGAGAAGGGCGCAAGGTACTGCATGGGAGCCGCATCGCTTGCGGTGGCCGCTACCACGATGCTGTACTCCATCGCGTGGGTTTCTTCGAGAGTCTTGACGACTCGTGCTACGGTTGACCGTTTCTGGCCGATGGCGACATAGATACAAAAAACGTTGAGGCCCTTTTGATTGATGATCGTATCAACGGCAATGGCGGTCTTACCGGTCTGCCGGTCGCCGATGATCAACTCGCGCTGCCCGCGGCCGATGGGAATCATGGCGTCGATGGCCTTGATACCCGTTTGCAAGGGTTCGCGCACCGACTGACGTGTATTCACCCCAGGTGCCGTGACTTCTATGCGGGACGAGAGCGTCGACTTGATCGGGCCCTTGCCATCGATAGGTTGGCCGATTGCGTTTACCACGCGACCTATCAGAGGTTCTCCGACCGGAATCTCTGCAATACGCCCTGTGCGCTTGACCGGATCGCCTTCCTTGACCCCAACGTCATCGCCCATGAGCACGGCGCCGACGTTGTCTTCTTCAAGGTTCAGCGCGATCCCGTAGAGGCCGCCGGGGAATTCGAGCATTTCACCTGCCATGGCGCCGTCGAGACCATAGACTTTGGCAATTCCGTCTCCGACTTGAATGACCGAGCCCGTTTCCTTGACATCGACTTGTTTGTCGAAGCCTTTGATTTTCTCTTTGATAATCGAACTGATTTCTTCTGCCTTAATCTGCATAGCTACTCCTTCGTCAACACACTCTGCATCGCTTGTAACCGCCCCAGCACGGTGCTATCGACCACCGTGCTGCCGAGGCGGATCTGCATGCCGGCGATATAGCGGGCATCCGTGTGAAAGGTGACTTCGACTTGGCGCTTGAGCATTGTGCGCAAGCGATTGCTGATTTGATCTTGCTCGCCTTGGGGTATAGCCGTTGCGGAGAAGACGGTGACCGGCTGGGTGCCTTTCGACGCATCGGCAAGTTTCGCGAAGGCCTCGGCGATTTCAGGAAGAAAGCCGACTCGATTTTTTTTGACTAACTGTTCGAGAAAGGTTTTTCCGATGGGAGGACACCCCAAGCGCGAACCGAGCTCTACAAGGACGGCTATTTTCTCTTCTGCGCCAAACACTGGTGAGGCCACGACATGGCGTAATTCGACCGAATCCTTGATGGCTTGCCCGAGCCCCGTTAAGGCCACACGGGTCGGTTCGATGCTGGATACGTCGAGTAACTCGAAGAGCGCCTGTGCATAACGTCGCGCCACTGCTGTTTTAATCACTATAACGGTCCATTCGCTCTTTTTTTTGATAAAGGGGTAAGCCTTCGTGGCTCACACGAAAAGCGGCGCGCCAAGTTAGCATTGGGAGATGAGGACTGTCAATACAATGGTGGGGATGACGCTAGAGCGATTGGATGATGCCGCCGCCGAGTACGCGATCGTTTCGATAGAAGACGGCTGACTGTCCGGGGCTTAATGCGCGCTGTGGCGCATCAAAGATAATACGAAGGGTGCCGTCTGAGCGAGACTGGATGGTCGCAGGCGTGGCAGGCGTGGCATACCGGACCTTGACGTCGACTTCTGTCGATCCACTAAGCAGTGAGGAGTCGAAGAGATTGAGATCTGCGACATCGCATTGACCGCGACGTAGGGATTCTTCTGCTCCAAGGACGACCGTATTGGTAGCGGGCTGTACTTGCTGAACATAGAGCCTATGGCCCGTTGCGATCCCGAGACCTCGACGTTGGCCCGGGGTATAGAAGGCGATGCCTTCGTGGTCTCCTAAATAGCGCCCTTCATCGTCCACGAATGCCCCCGGCTTCTTGGCGGACGGTGCTTCCTTTTCGATAAAGGTTCGATAATCGCCGTGGCTCACGAAGCAGATTTCCTGGCTTTCCTTCAATTCGTCCGTGGGAAGGCCCAAGGCCTCTGCCTCCCTCCATACGTCAGACTTCTGCATCCCACCCACCGGAAAGATCAGGCGAGTGAGCCATGATTGACGAAGACGGTAGAGGAAATAGCTTTGATCTTTCTTGAGGTCGGCGGCTCGCTGCAGAGTCGGTGCACCATCGGATTCGCCGATTCGAACATAGTGGCCGGTGGCCACGAAATCGATCCCGCGTTTGTCCGCGAGCTCCACAAGACTCCGTAGTTTGACACGCTCATTGCACCGGACACAGGGATTGGGCGTTGTGCCCTCGAGATAGCCGGCAACAAAATCGTCGATCACGCCGGCACGAAAGGCTTCTCGGGTGTCGACCACTTCATGCGGGATCTTCAATGTCTGCGCGACATATCGGGCAATGCCGACTTTGCAACACCCGCGCTCCTCCCACCGCTTAGAGGCCGCGACGGTTTCGTCTTCATGCTCCCAGACCTGAAGCGTGACGCCACGAACGTCGTAGCCCTGGCGAACCAGGAGCGCTGCGGCGACAGAGCTATCCACTCCGCCGCTCATGCCAAGGAGAACTGTAGGGCGAACCATATATGGTCGCTATTGTACTGAGGAGACAGGAAAAGGGCTAGAGGGTTGCTCTCCGCCGCTAATGGGCGGTTGCAACAAGGCCGGGAGCCACGTCGACCGAGAGGATGCGTTCGCCACTCCAAAGGTGAGCACCCATATCACACATGCCATGGAAGCGAGAGCCTTCTTCGATCGCAATGACCGGGGTCCGGATATCGCCGACAAGAATACCGGGCTTGAGGATGTGAACCTTTTCAGCGGCAGTGATGGTGCCATTAATCTTGCCGCTATTCATGAGCACTCCAGCTGACACGATGCCCTCGATCACGGCATGCTCCCCAACGATTAACGTTCCGGTGGTATGTATCTCGCCTTCGACTCGCCCATCAATTCGAATGGTACCACCAAAACTTACGACGCCCTTGAAGTCTGAGCCTTTCCCCAAAAGCGTAAAATTCTCGCTGCTCTGTTCGACTGGCTGGCCCCGTTCTTTCATTGCCCACATGGTCGCCTCCTAAGACTCTTCCCGCACCTGCATGACCGGTCATCATACAAAGAATGTACAGGATAAATACCTAAATAATAATTTCCCCTCTAACCATTGACTCGCTTTAAGTCGGGGGGCATGATCATTCCGACGGGATGGAGAGTGGCGTCACGAGGGAGCTCGCGTACGCTGTGAGCCATTTCGAGCGCACCGTTGAATAGCACGCCATCTTCCATTGAGAGGACCGGCGTCTTGACGCTCCCATTCATGACGGCCGGAGCCCGGAGCTTGACGCACTCTTTCGCCACGACATCCCCGGTGATCTTTCCTTTAGACACAATGGTTCCGGCGGTAATTTTTGCTTGGATGACGGCCTCATCACCAATAAGCAGCACGCCGTCAGTATGAATTTCTCCATCGAGATATCCGTCAATTCTCACCGTGCCGCTATAGGAGATTGTGCCCTTGAATTCAACTCCTTTTCCCACAAAGGCACTAATGTCCCCAGTCCCCTCGGTATTTGTTGAGTTGGCAGCAACCATAACAACCTCTTTGCCTTCCTGCTCGCTTGAGCTCGTCCCTGTTTTTTTCTCCTGCCCCCACATGAACACGCCTCCATAGAGTTGGTGACTCCATTATTTTTCCAGCGCAGATGTTATGTTGTTATGTATGGGAAATAGTCGCTCAGAATGAATACGGTCACGTCTACGTAGAAGCAACAAGTATGCCCCTATCTCGCATGACGTGTTGGAAGAAGAAATGCGGTGAGGATTAATTTAAAAGCGTCTCGAGAATTCCGTCGAGTTCAGGGGGAGAGAAATAATGAATGACGATTTTCCCTCCACGTCTACCTTTTTGAATCATGACTTTGGTGCCCAATCGTTTTTGCAATCGCTCTTCAACATCAGACCATGGTGTTCGCCGTAATTCCTTTATCCCTCGCTTCTTTGCGACCGGTGAGGACTCTATGAGTTTTTCTGTTTCTCTCACTGATAAAGCTTTCGAAACCACAAGCTGGGCGACGTTAAGCTGTTCAATCTGGCCAGGAAGACCAAGAATAACTTTGGCATGTCCCATGGAGAGCTGATTCGATTCAATCATCTGCTGGACCTCTATGGGAAGCTGTATGAGGCGCACGACATTGGCGATCGAGGAGCGCTCACAGCCGACTCGTTGCGCAATTATGTCCTGAGTGAGTCCAAATTCGTTCATCATCCGACGGTAGGTCCTCGCCATTTCCATTGGATTGAGATCTGTTCGTTGAAGATTTTCTACCAGTGCCAGGACGATAGACTCTTCATCTCCGCAATTGCGAATGACGGCTTGAATCGTCTCCATTCCTGCTTCTTTCGCGGCACGCCAACGCCGTTCACCGGATATGAGCTCATAGATTCCGTCTCCCTTGCGGCGCACTAAAATCGGTTGAAGCAATCCACTCTGCTTCAATGAGACCGAGAGTTCTGTTAATTCCTGAGAAGCAAACGTTTGTCTCGGCTGATACCGATTCGGTACGATTGCATCGACACGTAGATGTTGAACCTCGGACAATTCCGACACCGGCGCAGGCTTGGTGGTAGGCAGTAGTGCGTCGAGTCCTCTACCGAGCGCTTTCTTCTCCATGACTGATAAACTCCTTGGCTAAAGACAAATAGGCTTGAGACCCTGCCGATGCGACGTTATATAACATGGCCGGACGTCCATAGCTTGGAGCCTCCGCGAGGGTCACATTACGAGGGATCACGGTGTTGTAGACGACGTCTTTGAAATGTTCGCGAACTTGCTCAACGACTTGACGCGCCAACGTATTCCGCGCATCGAACATTGTCAAGACAATCCCTTCCAATTTGAGATCAGGGTTAAAGGATTGACGAACTCGATCGATATTTCCAACCAAGCGGCTTAACCCTTCCATGGCATAGTACTCACATTGAACCGGAACCAAAATGCTTTGCGCTGCGACGAGTGCGTTTATCGTCAGAATCCCCAATGTAGGTGGGCAATCGAGAAAGATAATGTCAAATAACTGACTCACATCGCTCAAGAAATGCTGAAGAAGTTTTTCCCGTTCCTCAATATTCACCAATTCTATTTCTGCCCCAGACAAGTCAGCATTTGCCGGCAAAAGTGACAAGCCGTTCACTTCTGTGACATGGACAGCATCATCAAACTTCACATAATTAATCAGGCAGTTATACACAGTAGTCTGTAGCGAACGAGGGTCGACCCCTAGTCCGCTTGTGGCATTCCCTTGCGGGTCCATATCCACAAGCAAGACACGTTTGCCCTTGAGCGCAACACCAGCGGCAAGGTTCACTGCTGTGGTCGTTTTTCCTACACCGCCCTTCTGATTTGCGATCGCTACTATCTTTGCCATATTGATAATGTTGCGTCGGGCATTCCTTTAGGCACTTATGAATTAATGTTCCACGTGGAACTTACGCACGCGAGATTGATGTTGTTATGGGGCTATTTTTTCTCAATGACGGTGACGACTCTCTTGCCAGATCCCTGCGGGAGAATAAGAGCCGTTTCGCTTAATAAATGAAATTCCTCTCCGATTTCCTGTTTTTCAATGGCCGAAGTTCGATACAAAACGACTTTCCCTTTTGAGGTAAGTACTGCAGGGATGTGCTTCCTTATTTCTTCATATTTCAATGCTCTTACCACAACCGTATCAATAACATGGTTGAGAGGCTGTTTGGCATACTGTTCGATGGTGCCATAAAATGTCGACACATCACGAAGTTGTAACAGGCCAATCACTGAATTGAGAAATGAACATTTTTTCTGAACCGGCTCTACGAGAGTCAGGCGAATATCAGATCTCACGATTTTAAGAGGGATTCCAGGAAACCCTCCCCCAGACCCCACATCGAGTACCAGGCTATTTTGTGGAAAATTTGTGGCAACGAGCGCAACGAGTGAGTCAACGAAATGCTTGATGATGATTTCCTTTGGATCGATGATCGCCGTGAGATTGATCGCCTTGTTCCACTCAATGAGATGAGCGAGATACCGCATGAACTGCTCCGCATGGATCTCCCCGATTGTCAGCCCAAGTTCCCTTGCAGAGCTAATTGTGAATCCGCGCAATTCATGTTCCACGTGGAACAATTACGTGAATCAGCAGGTGAGGTCAAGACATTCTGGAATGGATAGTAGAGATATCTGAACTTGTTTGTCTAGGATGGGATTTGTAGAAGGCTATCTCGAAGGGATTCCCCCCTGTGCTTTTCAAGCGCCACAAGGAGAAGCGAAATTGCAGCTGGCGTGACTCCTGAAATTCTCGATGCCTGGCCAACAGACGCAGGGCGAACATTTTTTAGTTTTTCACGAGCCTCTCGCGAAAAACCAGGAATCCCATCGTAGTTGAAGGCTATCGGGATGGGCTTTGTTTCAAGTTTTTTGAATCGGCCTATCTGTTGAAGTTGACGTTTAATATAACCGGAGTACTTAATTTGCAACTCTACTTCATCAGCAGTTTCAATATCTTGCAATGATCTAACCCCAAGTGCCTCTAGCAGAGTCGTATAGTTCACGCCCTGACGCCGTAAAAGTTGAGCTGCAGTGCAGGGCCCAGATATCTCTTCAATCTGAACCCTAGCCAGGCTTTCCCGAATAGCTACGGTGAGTTTTGGTCGAAGCTCTTCGAGCCGTACGAGCTCAGATTCAATTGCCTGCTGCTTTAACTGAAATCTTTCATAGACCTCATCGCCAATCAATCCAATTTGCCGTCCCGTATCAGTGAGTCGCAGATCGGCATTTCCATGGCGCAACAATAGGCGATATTCTGCCCGTGATGTGAACATGCGATAGGGCTCACGCGCGTCTTTAGTAATGAGATCGTCAATGAGCACGCCGATATAGGCCTGTGATCGGTCGAGCACTAACGGAGACTCTCCTCGAAGCTTTAGCGTTGCATTGATCCCAGCCATGAGGCCCTGGGCTGCTGCTTCCTCATATCCTGATGTGCCATTGATCTGCCCTGCGTGGTAGAGACCATCCAGCAACTTGGCCTCCAGAGTCTGGCGTAATTGCCGTGGGGGAAAGTAATCGTATTCAATTGCATATCCAGGCTTAAGCATAGTGGCTTGCTCTAGGCCTGGAATCGTCTTCAGCATCGCGGCCTGCACATCGACCGGTAGGCTGGTGGATATCCCGTTGGGATAAAACTCACGGCTGTCCAACCCTTCTGGCTCTATAAAGATCTGATGACGCTCTTTGTCCGCAAAACGCACGACTTTATCTTCAATCGACGGACAATACCGAGGTCCCAGCGACTCAATGATGCCGCTGTAGAGCGGAGATCGGTCGAGGTTGCGTTGGATCAACTCGTGCGTCGCGCGATTGGTATGGGTTAAATGACAGGGGAGCTGCCGATTCTCAATCCGGCTGGTCCGATACGAAAACGGCGGAGGCGGATCGTCTCCCGGTTGCGGTGCCATCACCGAAAAGTCGATGGTCGCCCCATCCAAGCGAGGAGGTGTGCCGGTTTTGAGCCGGCCCACTTCGAACCCTAGGTCGCGCATACAATCGGATAGGTGCTCGGCGGACGCCTCGCCGGCTCGTCCCGCAGGAAAACGATTCAGTCCGATATGGATAAGACCCTTAAGGAATGTACCTGATGTCAGAATAACGGCCTTCGCACGTATATGATCGCCGCGGTCCGTGACCACCCCTGCAACTGCGCCGTCATGCGTCAGCAGGCGATCGACCGTTCCCTCGCCGATCGTCAGCCCTGCCTGCAGAGTCAGCGTTCTCTGCATGGCGTCGCGATACAGTTTCTTGTCGCATTGGACGCGGAGGGCTCGCACCGCCGGACCTTTGCTCGTATTGATGAAGCGGAACTGGATGCCGGCTTGATCGGTGTTCCTTGCCATTTCCCCGCCCAGTGCATCGATTTCCTTGACCAGATGACCCTTGGCTATTCCCCCGATCGCCGGGTTGCACGACATCTGTGCGATACGGTCGCGATCCATCGTCAGCAGCAAGGTTCGCGCACCCATGCGTGCCGCGGCCAAGGCGGCTTCACAGCCGGCATGACCTCCGCCCACCACAATGACGTCGACGGCCTGTCCCATGCTCAACCTTTTCCTACTTCCCAATACAAAATTCCGAAAAGATCCGACCGAGAATCTCGTCTGTCGTAATGGCGCCTGTAATTTCTCCAAGCGCGTCGGCTGCGGCACGCACATCGATCGAGACGAGCTCTCCAGCCATCCCATTCTGTACGGACGCAAGGGCCTGGCCCAATGATTCACCGGCCCGCCTCAACGCGTCGCGGTGCCGCACGTTTGTGATCGTGACGCCCTCCGCTGCCTCAAAGCCTCCGGACAACAGCTGAGCGCGAAGAGCTGATTTCGCCTTCTCAACCCCCATACCTGTTTTTGCCGAAATACTGTATGAAGAATGGCCCACAAGAGCGGGATCCGTCACCATCGTCACAGCTAGATCAGCCTTGTTCAGCAGCACTATATGTTTGCGATCCTTGACGACGCTCAAGAGTACTCGGTCATCGCTTGCGAGGGGTACACTCCCATCCACTACAACCAGCAAGAGGTCCGCCTCATCCTGTGCGAGACGGGTCCGTTTGATCCCTTCCTGCTCGACAATATCGTCCGTTTCACGCACCCCTGCCGTATCGACCAAACGAATCGTCACCCCGTCAAGATCAACGGATTCCTCGATCACATCCCTCGTCGTCCCAGGTGTGGCCGTGACGATCGCCCGCTCTTCCCTCAGAAGACGGTTTAACAAACTGGATTTACCGACATTTGGGCGGCCAAGGATGACGACGTGCGCGCCATCCCGTAAGATCCGTCCCTCCTGCGCTGTCGCTTCCAGTTTCTGAAGCACCGCACCAGCCTCCCTCACAATACGCACCAGTTCATCACGTTGAAGAAAGGAAATATCTTCGTCCACAAAATCGATCCCCGCCTCCACATGGGCCAACACTGTCAGGAGGGAGGTCCGAGCTTGCTCCACTTCGCGTGCGAGATCGCCTCGTAGCTGGCGTTGCGCAATGTTCAGTCCGGCAGAGGATGTGGCCCTGATTGTATCGAGCACCGCTTCTGCTTGAGAGAGATCCAACCGCCCATTGAGAAAGGCTCGTTTCGTAAATTCTCCCGGCTCTGCCATTCGTGCACCGGACTCAACACAGACCTTGCAAATTATTCCAAGCACCAAAGCCCCGCCATGAGACTGAATTTCCACCACGTCCTCTGCCGTAAATGATCGAGGAGCCTTCATGTACACCACAAGCGCTTCATCGAGCAGAGCAGACACAGGCAGCCGATTATGACCCGTTTTGACATTGTTCTGCCTGTCCGATGCGGGAATCACAAGATCTGCCAGATGGAGTGTGTGCGATGAAATCGATGAGAGGGGACGACCAGACCGCAAGCGAACAACCCTGGAAGCGACAGCTAGGGCCTGAGGGCCACTCAGACGAACGATCCCAATGCCGCCTTCGCCTGCGGCAGTGGCAACGGCACAGATCGTGTCTTCGAGTCCTCCATGCATGGCGTTTTCCGTTGTTCCAGACGCCTGCTAGAAACCCTATAGCCCCCAGGCCCTGGGTTACCGTACACGACCTCGTACGATCGCTGTGTGAGACAGACTAGACGAACAAAAGGGAACGGCGTGCCATAGCGTAGCGGGGGCGCAACCGAGAAACGCCTAAGCGCTCGTGCTACTGCTCTGCTCCGCCGCTGCCGAGACGAGTGCTTTGTCGGTCAACAGAAAACGATCAGTGACCAATTGTTGGGTGATGGTCAGAATATTGTTTGTCATCCAATACAGCACCAGGCCCGCAGGAAAATTCACGAACAAGAACGTCATGCCTATGGGGAGCACCAACATGATCTTCGCCTGTGCCGGATCCATCGTGGTGGGAGTGATCTTCTGTTGAATAAACATGGTCACCCCCATGATCACCGGGAACACATAATAGGGGTCCTGCACCGATAAATCGGTAACCCAGAGCATGAAAGGGGCTTGGCGCAAGTCGATCGACATGTAGAGAACATTGAATAGGGCCACGAAGACCGGCATCTGCAAGAACATCGGGAGAAAGCCGCCAAGCGGATTCACTTTTTGCTCCCGATACAGCTTCATGAGCTCCTTGTTCAGACGATCGCGGTCACCCTTATATTTCTCCTGGACTTCTTTGATCTTGGGTTGGATCACCCGCATCATTTTCATCGACTTGTAGCTCTTGTATTGCAACGGCACAAATAACAGTTTGATCGCCATCGTCAGCAGAATGATGGTGACCCCATAGTTACCGACATAGTCATGGATGAATCGCAGGACATAAAAGATCGGCTTGGCGACTGATTTCACAATGGTCCAACTGCCATAGATGAACCATCCGAAATCGATCATGTCTTCCAGGCCCACGTTCAGGGAGCGAAGCGTATCGTATTCCTTTGGGCCTGCATACAGCTGAAGCGCCACCGAGGAGGCTGCCCTTGACGCGGCCATCCGCACCCCAGCCGACACAATTTTGGGGTCTTCCGTCTTGGCGAGAGCGGCTGCCCCTTCCTTCGGTATCAACACCGACAGAAAGTACTTATCCTGCAAGGCGACCCACTGAACCGTCCCTTTCCGTTCAAGTTCCTTTTCCGGCGTCTCTTTTTCTATTTTGTCGTCAACACGCGAGGCCGATCCGATCAGACCGATGAACCCATCACCCCATTCCACAATACCGAAATTCGTCCCCAACCCAACATCATAGGACTCGGTCACTCCCTCGATAGCCAACGACACATCCACCACATAACTACCGTGGTGAAATGTCAGCCGTTTCTCTACGCCGAGATGGGTAGCTGAATCGTGATACTGCATCGTGACATGCCCGACAGGATGAGCGGCATCGAGGCTCGTAAAGTCTTTCTCAATAGTGTAGAGGCCTTCTCGAATTACCTTGTCGACGTCGGCATTCGTGACCGTAATCGAGAGTGGGCCTTTGAACTTTCCACCTTGATAGACAAGCTGTACCGGCTTCGCTTCAGGAAGGCCCATATGGTATCGCTTCAGCTCCCAACTTCGAATCACCCCACCACGATTCAAAAATTCGACTCGAACCAGGTCCGTCTCAACCTTCACCGTCTGTTCCGATGCCGGCAGAGCAATACCCGACGCAAGAGCGCCAGACTTCGGCCCCGATTGGTTTGGGACGTTCGGACTGGTCGAACCGCTGTCCTTACCTGTTGGGAGATCGGGAGTTGGTTCTCGCTCCGAGGAGGAGGGAGCTTGGACAGAGACGTCCTGAGCAGGGGGCGGCTCAGGAAGCCAGCCCATCTGCCTCATGAATAAGTCAAACCCCAGGATGATGGCTAACGATAGGACCAGAAAGACAATAACGCGTTTGTCCATAAATAAACCGCTACCACGATGTGAACAATTACGCCTCTACTACGTCACAGAATCCATTTCTCCAGGAAGAAATGGGTAGCTTTCATCAGACGGCAGATGACAAGCTTGCACTCACCTCAGACTGGCCGGTTGTTCTAACGAGAGGCGAGATCCAATCAGGTAACCCGATTTGTAGAGTCAGGTAATGCCGGCACACGCTAGTCCTCATACATACGAAGCAGCCGTTGGCGCCGAAGCGTCGATAACCACACCTCTTTCAAGACGGTAAAGGGTTGCGCAATCGAATCCCGTTTGGGGAAGACGACCAGGGCATGTCCAGGGAGCAATTGACCGCGTAGTTGACGCGTGAGCTCACGAAACAGGCGCTTGACCCGATTTCGGCTGACGGCTCCTCCGAATCGCTTCCCCACCACAATACCGATCCGACTGTCGCTTATGTCAGTCCGGCAAATCACGACATTAAACAAGGCGGTCGAGATACGTCGACCATGTTGTTTGGCGTACTCGATGTCGCGGCTACGTTTCAGAAACAGATCTCTGCCACCTCCACCCTGCGACATCGCCATCATTCTGGGAGAGGGCCAGCTTGCACAGGACTTCCTCTTCGAGTCCAGATTTCCGGACTCGGCTGTCACGACACACGATCATCCTGTGATGGGAACTACCTTGTCTGGGGCACATAACGGAGGGCAAAGAATCCTTCGTGCAGCCCTAGTCAATGTCGCTCAACCTATACCGTTAAGCGGGCTCGCCCTTTGGCGCGACGACGAGCCAAAACCTTCCGGCCATTCTTCGTGCTCATCCGTTTACGGAAACCATGCTCCCGTTTTTTCTTGAGGTTCGATGGCTGCTGAGATGTAAACGACATACGATCGCTCCTTGCACATGAAGACTTACAGACGACAGAGCATTATAGGGACGGGCCGACACCCTGTCAAACTGCGTGCTATCCATCGTGGAATGATCATCTTGCCCCTGGGCATGATGAGGCGCCTCGTCTCTCACTGGATTAAAACAACCCTCAGTCTGTCTTGTTCATGTAATCTGTTCGGTCTGTCTGGCTGTGCGGTTGCAAGAGATTAACAGGATGGATCAGGCTTGTCTCAGACATGTGGCCCATTGAAATTCACACAAGCTGGCAGTATTGCTCCGCAGCCTGCTCCGTCCCGTGCGTTATTGCTAACCCGTTGATAAATATTTCGTGTTGAGGCGCCTTTGTCGCTGACGGACTAGATTGCCCCAGGATTTCATACACCGCTCGCATTCTCATCTTTCTATCCTGTTGTAACAGTGTTGCTTTCTGGAAGCCCTTGAGCTGCTGTTCCTGGCATTGCCCTTGCGCATGAGCCAGTAATCTCAATTTTTTTGTGGAAGAGCGCCGATATTTGAGCGACAGGATTTGGGCCAGGGGCTAGGGACCACTAGCCCACATTATTTATAACGATCTGTAATGAAGTCATCTCTCTCGTGCGGTTGGAATCGACACAGCCCTTACCAAGATCGGAAAAGGAAAATACTCGGCGTCCAATGAGAAGTACGGTAGACTTGCTATATGTCCAGTCATTGTCCACGACTAACATGGGCGTTCTTGGGATGGGGAGCCGTGGCCCTAGTCGGTTCCGTGTCCGGCTGCGTAGAGGCTGTTCCTCAAGACGTGGTCAAAGCAGTTGAACATGTCGATCGAGACTTAATGGAATTACGGGCGGCTGAATTCTCGCCCACCGACTATACGCAGTTTGCACAGAAGTGGATGGATTTGAGAGCTCGTGCCCAGGCCGACGAGGATCTCATCCGTTGGCCCTGGGAACCCAACGAATTGGAAGTCGCCCTTCGCCAACTGCAAGCAGAAGGGTCTCGCATAGTTGTCCGTCTCACGAAGGAACGTGAATCGCTCCGCCGTTCAGCAGAAGACAAGATCGCGCAGGTCGAGAATCGATTTCAGATGATGACTCTGCAAGTCAGTGCCATCGATGGCCGCTCCCTGTGGAGACAGAAACCTGATGAAATCGAATTGCTTATGCAACAGGCCCGTGCGCTCTATGAACAGGGCCAGTACGATCAGTCCCTCAACGCATCCAACCGAGCTGCACAGAGTCTGGCCACGCGATCGGTCGTGCTGAGCAACGAATTGGGCCGGTACACCGATTGAAATCAAATAAACCGCCGGCAACGGATGGCCACGAGCACCCTCACCTGCTCGCTCGACCCGTATATTCTCCGCCAGTACAATCGTGGAAGAAGGGCTCTTTCTCATTCGCCGGACTACCAGGTCATAGGTGAGATCTTAGGTTTGTGTTTCTCTCGCCCGATATTTACAATGCGCAGGAGGCCCGCTATGGAATATAAGATCGATCGATCATTTCCCTCGGAACTGCAATTCCTGGTCGCTGCGGGGCATGCACGACTCGATGCATCCGATGCGGTCGAGCGGCTGTGGACCCGTGACTATCGACTCTGGAAGGAAGATCCCACCGACATCACCAACCGCCTCGGCTGGCTGACCATCATCGAGTACATGACAGATAGGACCGAGGAGTTGCGGGCCTTCGCCGCTTCGGCAAAAAAGCGCGGCATCCGCGATGTGGTCTTGCTCGGGATGGGTGGCAGCAGCTTGGGGCCGGAGGTCCTTCGCACAACGTTTGGATCATCACGTGGGTACCCACGCTTGTGGGTCCTCGATTCCACCGTCCCAGGCTGGGTCCGGCAGGTCACACAGGCAATCGACCCAGCTCGAAGCCTGTTCATCCTCGCCAGCAAATCTGGCGGAACCATCGAAGTCATGTCTCTCTTTGCCCACTTTTGGGAACGTGTTCACCAGACTCCGGGCCACCAAGGCGGCGCACAGTTCGTCGCCATTACAGATCCCGGTACAGGGTTGGAAAAGCTGGCAGCAGAGCATCAGTTCTGGCGCGTTTTTACTAACCCACCGGACATCGGTGGACGGTACTCAGTCCTCTCCTATTTTGGATTAGTCCCTGCCGCCCTGATGGGGATCAACGTCACGCGATTGCTCACACGTGCCGCAGCCATGGCCCAGGCCTGTCGAACGCAGTCCCCGCTTGAACAGAACCCCGGCGCCGACCTTGGCGCAACGATGGCTTCACTGGCGCAAGCAGGGCATAACAAGATCACCTTGATCGCATCTCCGCAGATTGCCGGATTTGGCCTGTGGGCGGAACAGCTCCTCGCGGAGAGCATGGGCAAAGAAGGAACCGGTCTTATTCCTGTGGCGCATGAACCGATTGTCACACCGACTGCGTATGGTACGGACCGGCTCTTTGTCTATCTGAGGCTGAAGGGAGATCAGAATAGACAGTTGGACCGACAGGTCGCTGGACTCGCCCGACAGGGTCATCCAATTCTGACGCTGATGCTCCAAGACCGTTACGATCTCGCAGGAGAATTTTTCCGGTGGGAAGTTGCTACGGCCTTGGCAGGGCATCTCTTGGGGATTCATCCGTTCGATCAACCGAACGTCCAAGAAAGCAAAGACAACACCGCCCGCGTACTGGAAACCATCCAGTCTACTGGCCGGTTGCCGAAACAGATCACCGCGACCGCGGCACAAGCTGCAGCACAACTTATGCGACAATGTCGAGCTGGTGCGTACGTCGCCATCTTGGCCTAAACGACACCCTCTTCCAAGCCGGAGCAGGCCATTCGCTCACTGCGAAGAGCACTCGTCGCTCATCACCATGTCACCACGACTTCCGGCTATGGCCCGCGCTATCTCCATTCGACAGGCCAACTCCACAAAGGGGGTCCGAAAAGTGGAATATTCTTACAGCTTATCGATCGGATGATTCCCGACCTTGGCATTCCAGGAAAACCGTTCACCTTTCGCACCCTCGCGCAGGCCCAAGCTGCCGGCGACGTCCAGACACTCCAAGCTCATGAACAACATGCTATCGTTTTGCCCTTGGGCAAGAACCCCATCGCGACGATTCGGGCACTGACGAAGTCCCTCACCCCTCGCAGGACGGCTCGGCGGCTAGCTGGTCGGCGAACCAGGAGCGGGCGTGCCAGCAAGAAGTAGGATGCCGGCTGTCCCCGACATCCACATTCACAGCGACAGCCAAGCAGAGGCTGAAGCGTCAGCTGCATTCGTACTGGAAGTGGGTAAAGAGGCTGTTCGCGCGAACGGCCGATTCCTCATTGCCCTTTCCGGCGGCACGACGCCGGAAGTTCTCTACAGAACGCTGGCCTCTCCATCCTTCTCCGATCGCTTCGATTGGGCTCGGGCCACCTTTTTTTTCAGCGATGAACGCTGTGTCTCTCCGAATGACCCTCGAAGTAACTACGCCTTAGCCGACAAGACTCTATTCACCCCTCTGAACATTACGCCCTCGCAGGTCTTCCGTATGGCTGGGGAATCCAGTGACCCACAGGCAGCGGCCTCTGAGTACGAACAGCAACTACGTCTTGCGACGAAGGCCCTACCATCGGCCCAGCCATCTCTCGACCTCATCCGTTTAGGGCTGGGCGAAGACGGGCATACGGCTTCTCTGTTTCCTGGGGCATCAATCTTACGGGACCACCAACGCGCGATTGCGCCAACGCAATCTCCGAAAGATCCACCCAACAGACTGACCATGACTCTAGCTGCGATCAACGAGGCGAGTGTGATACTGTTCCTAGTGACAGGAACTGCCAAAGCAGGAATCGTGAGAGCCGTCCTCGATCCGAAGACTGAGGCAGAGCGACAGCTTCCGGTATCGTTGATCAAGCCAGTGGAAGGCCGGCTCATCTGGTTCCTGGACCGAGCTGCAGCGGCTGAGCTTCCGAAACAGTAACAGTGGGCGAGTACCTGAGGGTAAGATGATCGTTGCCGGAGACATCGGGGGCACTAAAACTCACTTGGCCCTGTTCGACTGGAAGAAAGACCGTGTCGATCCCATCCGGTTGGAGTCATTCCACAGTGCCGATTACGCCTCGCTCGAGGACATGCTCACGGAATTTCTCGTCCCACCGAAGCCCCCAACGACCAGAGACGAATTCGCAACCGAAAAACGTGATGATGGCGAGCGGGAACCGGAGCGCCCAGCGGAAAAACCGCAGAATATCGACGCGGCTTGTTTTGGCATAGCCGGCCCCGTCATTCAGAACCGTTGTCATACGACCAATCTCCCGTGGGTGGTCGATGGCGCAACGATGGCGAAGCGTTTCTCTATTCCGCGGGTGAAGCTGCTGAACGATCTCGAAGCCATGGCGTACGGCATTCTGTTGCTCCGACCGGACGAAGTCGAAGTTCTCAACGCCGGAACCCCACCGGCGTACAACCAGGCGCTTGCTCTGATTGCGGCGGGAACCGGACTAGGTGAATCTATTCTTTTTTGGAACGGTTCG
>DATHTZ010000113.1:0-2482 GCA_035462675.1 Nitrospiraceae bacterium
GCGGCAAATCCGGCAAAGGCCCGGAAGGTTTCGGTCGGCTTGGCCTGTGTGATGATGGATTCCAAAACCTTTGGTGTGCGACCCAGATAGACCCCGTCGAAGACCGATCGTGCGTCTGCTGGAGGCTCTTTGAGTCGGAACAATAGAAGAAATCGGGTTGGCTCTACCGGCCCACCCGCAAACAGCCGGTAGCTAGTCCCCTTGAGCACGGTGATGTCCGGTAATGCCTTGGACAGGAGGACGTTCGTGGAACGATTCAAAATAAGCCCGACGGTTCCCTCAGGCCCGTGCTCCACGACAAGCACGACGGCTTGGCGGAAGTTTGGATCTTCCAGCGATGGACTGGCCACTAAGAGCACACCTCTCCCGACCGACGACGGCGCAAATTCCATGCTCGCCAGAGCGGGTGCCGCAGACAAGACGGTCAAGAATCCTGCAATCAGGAAGCTTGCGATGACTCTCCATGTGCCAGAGGAACACAATGCACCCGTGTAGTCAGACGGAGACAACATGATGGAACTTCCGTCTCTGAGAGATGGCGTCATGCATGAGTAGCGACTTGTGAGACAGCCGACACCTCAGGCTGCCGAACGAGCCTTGACGGTCAGGCGCACCGTAGCGCCTAGCCGGGCCAGCATGTCGATGAGCGCGTCCGCATTGAAGAGATCTATTCGCCCGCGGAGGAGATCGCTGACGCGAGGCTGGGTTACACCGAGTATCTTGGCGGCTCCTCTCTGTTTGAGGCGACGAGAAGCAATGAGTTTCTGCGCCTGGATCATGAGATCCGCTTGGACCAGCAGATGCTCAGCCTCCTCGCGGCGAAACCCGATGTCACGGAATACATTACCGTTTGAAGGTGTAGTCTTCAGATTCCTGGAGCTGGTCATATACGCTCGTCCACAATGAGACATTCAATTTCATTTATCCGTCGCGATCATTCCCTTGCGAGGAGGAAGACCCACTACCACGACCGGCGTTCCCGCGTTAGATATCCCAACGGGTAGGCACCCTTGGCCAGTCCCTGCATGGTCTTCGTATATCGTTTGGGCATCGACATCACGAGCATCAGAGCATCCTTCACGACAACCAGCAACTCATCCCCATCTTTCACACCCATTGCCTGCCGGGCTTCTTTTGGAATGACGATCTGGTTCTTGCTATTGAGTTTCTGAACTGCCATGACGTCACCTCTGTGTGATAGGTTTCTTTACCACGGTAATGTGAATCGCATCAATGTTCCGATTCACAGTACAGCCCGATCGGGCTCACTGTGCGCGTTGCGCGAGCACAGGAGACTAATGGGCTACACGACTCCTTCAATCTTCTTTTTCCTCCACTCCCCAACTTGTAAGCCGCACCTCCCCGCTCTTCGCCGCGCGAAGATGTTCCGCGACTCGCCAGCTGACCAACGCCTTTCCCATTTTTTCAGGCACATACTCTTCGAGAAATTCCGTCGAGACGACCGCATCACGCGGCCCACTGACGTCGTCGGTTTCGACTCGAAATACCTGCGCCATTCTGCCGGCATCGTACGAATCACGTATCGAGGCGCCGGGGAACTGTTCCTGAAAATACCCCCGCACGGCGGTCAGTTTTTCCAGCTCATCCTCTGTATTGGTATCCGATCCCCACGCCATGGTCAGACCTCCTTTTTACTGTGATAATCACCTTCACTACGCGCATCGAGGTTCACATTCTTGTGATGCGTCCTTCTCGCTCCCTCTTGTTCTTCTGTTGAATCGGAACAGTACCTCATTCTACTTTTTAAGAACTGGTCCGGTCCATGTTTACCTGGACATAACGTTCTCATCCGCCCAGCCGCTCATTCCTCTGCTCAACAGGGTATGACTTGGGATGTTGCGAACATTACCGAAGGCATCCTCCTCCATGCCGGGCTGGTGAGTGAGAGGAACCGCTCCGTAATCATGTATCCCCTTCCAATCGGGTATATTGTCCCTATGCCCTCCCGCCCCAATTACCGCATTCGCGGACAACCTCGCCGCCGCAAGCGGCGCACGCACCAGCTCAATCTCAAAACCTTCCGGCGTTTCCTACGCGCGCGTTGGCGGACGTTTCGTGCAGTTGGAAAAGCCGTGCTCGCCTCGCCGCCGACCCTGCGCGCCGTCGTGATTCTGGCAAGCGCTCTCCTCCTCTGGTTTGGCGTCAACTGGACCTATCATGCGTACAACAAGCCGACCGAAGTCCTTTTTCCCTTGGACCACTCACTCGACAAGCACCCCGCCGAGACCTGGAAACAGTACGGCTCGCTCTTCCGCAAACATGCAACATCGGTCATGACACCCGAGTTGTTGGCTGCGCTGGCTCAAGTTGAGAGCGGAGGGAATCCTGTGGCGCGGACCTACTGGCGGTGGCATCTGACGTGGAATCCCTTGGCGCTGTACCAACCGGCGTCGAGCGCGGTCGGCATGTACCAGATTACGGATGGGACCTTCCAGGAAGCGACGCGTTACTGCATCCATAA
>DATHTZ010000114.1:0-3709 GCA_035462675.1 Nitrospiraceae bacterium
GATTCCTGGAAGAAACGGAAGGACCAACAGGGCATTCGCTAGACAGCGTAAGTACCGTAGATGAGAAACATCTGACCGATACGACTAACAATCTCCGAAGTTACGAAGCCTCGATAGCTCCGTCCGTATCCCGCAATGTTAGCCAAAACACTATCAAGCATAGGTGCTTTCTAATGAGCTGAGGCCCATGTTAGCATGGGCCTCACGATGCTGATTGACACCCATACCCATCTGGACGACGCCCGCTACAACGACGACCGGGAGGCGATGATTACTCGCGCTAGGGAAGCCGGTGTCGAAGCCTTCGTCACCATTGGCTGCGATCTCGCGACCAGCCAGGAAGCGGTCGCACTGGCGGAGCAACACCCGTTCGTCTATGCATCCGTCGGCGTCCATCCACATGAAGTGAAACATATCCTCGATAGCTGGTACGACGAATTCCGCCGGCTGGCGCAGCAGAAAAAGGTGGTCGCCTACGGCGAGATCGGCCTCGACTACCACTACAATCATTCGTCACCGAAGGAACAGCGCGAACGATTCCGCGAACAGATCCAACTCGCACGCGAATTGAAACTTCCGGTGATCATCCACACGCGGGAAGCGCAAGACGATACGATTGCGATTTTGAAAGAAGAATGTGCGTCAGAAATCGGCGGGGTCTTTCACTGCTTCTCAGGGGACGCGTGGCTGGCAAAGGATGCGCTGGACTTAGGATTCTACCTCTCCTTCTCCGGCATTCTCACATTTCAGAACGCCATGATGCTGCGAGACATCGCCAAGACCGCCCCGTTAGATCGTCTCTTGATCGAAACTGACTGCCCATACCTAACACCGGTGCCTCATCGGGGAAAGCGCAACGAGCCAGCCTATGTGTCCTTCGTTGCGCACAAGCTGGCGGAACTTCACGCCGACACGCCAGGCATGTCGGTCGACACCATCGGACGCATCACGACCGAGAACGCGAAACGCCTGTTCAAAATCGCTTGAGCTTCCGGTTGCGCTGTCGTAGCGCCTTGGGCAACTTCCGCGGATTTCCGCGCTTCTCCGAATCTCGTTTTGGCCGGAGATCCTCCCCTGTATCCAGCTCTTTGTGGAGAGCGGTACGGGTCACGCTCGACGGCCCTTGTAGTTTCCCGATAAATTCCTGAGCCTTCATCACAAAGGCTCCTTGTGCCCTCGCAAAATTGATGATCTCACGATCGGAACTCACCACCGCGCAGGCGGATCCGAACTCAGCAGCCAGACGTTGAATCACCTGATCGGCTTTTTCTCCCCGCCGAGAGAAGATAATCTCAAGGCCCAACCGATGCTCCCGCTGTTCCGTACCCCATCCCTGTTGCCACCCGTCAAAGACCACCGTGATCGGATGAGATTTTCGTTGGCGATACGCCGCCAGATCGCCCAAGAACGACTCACGCGCCATCTCGGAATGCAAGCTCGCTCCTGCACCGATCCGACCCGTCAGCGCCAAGAGATTGTACCCATCGACGATCAGGTGGAGTGCCATAGCCAAAGACCCTAGCGTTCACACTATAATACTGTCAATCGGTTTCGCCGCACGTTCATACGACCAATCCTCTTGACAACTGCGCGAACATCTGAGAAATACACAGTATCCCGTCAACAACGCAGTGAACACCCATGCGGTCAGCCCTGTGGCTCATCCTTCCTTTCACCTTCCTGGTCGGACTCTTCGACCTCTCTGGGCATGCCCTCGGCCCATTTCACCCCGGCCACGCTGGTGCGGCCATGAATGCCCCCAGTCAGGAGCCTCCAGCCAAACACAAACGGTCACGCACTTCCCCTATACACATGCCTTCCTCTACAATCGGTCTGACGACGATACAGAACCTCCGAACAGCCAGCTCGCCGGGCTTGACGAGGCTTGTGCTCGATCTCGACGCAAAAGCCCGCCCCAGCAAACACCCTCAACTCCGCGCCGAGGGGGTCACCATCGAAATTCCCAATACCATCTTAGGTCCATCCGCCAAGACGAAGCTTACCGCCGGCAGAATTGCCAGGCCATTTATCATTACTCAGTCATCTGAACGATCTGTTGAAGTTTCTCTCCCAGCTGGTTCATTTCAACGCTACAAGTTGCTCACGTTGGCAAATCCTTATCGGCTTGTTATCGATGTTGTGCCTCCCAATGAGGCCCGAACAATTCAGCCCACTGAACCATCGCCGGGTGTGACGCCACCACTCCCGACTCCTCAGCAGCCGCTTCAGCCGCGAGCCAAATCCATTACGACCATCGTGATCGATCCAGGACACGGCGGGAAAGACCCAGGGGCACGGGGGCAGCATGGAACAGAAGAAAAAGACATTACACTGAAAGTTGCGTTGAAACTGCGCGATCTCTTGATCCAGCAGCGGGGAATCCGTGTTCTCATGACACGCGAACGGGACGAGTTTGTCGAGTTGAAAGACCGTGCAAAGTTTGCCAATGGACAGGAAGCGGACCTCTTCGTGTCGATCCATGTGAATTCACACCCCCAACGCTCCATGAAAGGAATTGAAATCTACCACTTCGGAGAGGCCAAGGATCAACGGGCGCTCGAAGTGGCAGCTCGCGAAAATGGAACCCCACTCAATAACACCGGCGTGGGATGGGAATATCTTGTGGCTGACCTCCTGACGGCAAAGAAGATCGAAGAATCCCTCGAACTCGCCTGGACCGCGAAGGAAGCGATGGTCACCAACCTGAATGGCCACTACGACTTGGTGGATCATGGGGTGAAGACTGCACCCTTCTACGTGCTCCGCTTCACCAGTATGCCCAGTATCCTGGCTGAAATCGCCTATATCTCGAACTCTGGTGAAGAAGACCTGCTCCGAACCACCCGCTTTACCACGCGCGTGGCGGAAGCACTGATGGAAGGCGTCACATCCTTCCTCGCCTCTGCGAAGACCGCCACGCGATGACCTCCGCACCATTCTATCTCCCACGTCGATGCCTACGATCAAGTTAGTCTTGGAGTACGACGGGACCTGCTACGCCGGATGGCAGCGCCAACCCGACCACCTCACGATCCAAGAAGCCATCGAACAAGCCATCCGGCAGGTTAGCCAGACCAATGTATCCGTCATCGGTGCGGGACGCACAGACTCCGGCGTGCATGCGCGTGGACAAGTGGCGAGTTTTCGCACAGAGCTGGATCGGCCCGCGTCAAGTTGGATGCGGGCGCTCAATGCCGTGCTGCCGACAGACATTGCCGTTCGTTCCTCTGCTCTCATGGACGACGGCTTTCATGCCCAACACGATGCACGAGGTAAACTCTACACCTATCGAATCCTCCATCGCCCAGCCCGCCCCACCATCGATCGCGCGTTCGTCTGGCACATCTACAAATCGTTGGATGAAACTGCCATGCAGCAGGCGGCAGCGACGCTGATCGGGTCACAGGACTTTTCTTCTTTCGAGGGAAGCCTCACGGAAAACAATAATCCCATCTGCCATCTCCAACGGCTCGCAGTCATTCGTCACGACGACCAGATCCTCATTGAGGCATACGCCGACCGGTTTCTCAAACACATGGTCCGCGCGATTGTTGGAACGGTCGTCGAGGTGGGATTGGGCAAACGGACTCCCGATAGTCTCACGGAGGTCTTGCGGGTTCGGGATCGGTCTGCAGCTGGCCAGACCGCCCCCCCCCATGGACTCTGTCTTATCCGCGTGGATTACGGCCAACTGAATGCTGAAGACACC
>DATHTZ010000115.1:0-2000 GCA_035462675.1 Nitrospiraceae bacterium
ATCTCTGGCGCACTTTGTCGGGGTTCTGTTGCTTCCAACCCTTGATGTACGCGAGCATTTTAGGGCTCGTCTGAGCCATAACTACCTGCTCTTGCGTGGAAGACGTGGTTTCGGCTTGTCTGCCAGCTCGCGTTCCAACACGGCACGCACGTAGCCGTTCAACGTGTAGCCTTGGGTGCGCAAGGCGTCAAGTCGTGCCTTCGTCTCGTCGGGAATGCTGATCACGATAGTCTTCATGGTTTGCCCTCCTTGCGTATGATGCGATCAACGCGACATTGCTAGCATAGTATAGCGTTTGCTAGTGAAGAAGTAAAGTCGCGCTTGTTTCATGGTGTTCCCTAGTCTATGATCGTCAGCCATGTCGCCCGCTCGTCCCGACCCGTCCAGAGTTCTCTATGTGCGCGGGGTTCCCCTGGACCTAGCAAAGAAGCTGAAGGCCGCTGCCGCGCTGGATGGCCAAAGTCTTCAGGCATACCTCGTTAAAATGTTGTATGTGCATGTAACTGACCTGGAACGCAAAGGTTTGTTGCCCCGAACAAAAGGGTAATAGGCAAAGTTCTGGAGCATGGAGTCACCATGAAAAACTTGGATGAATTACCTGAAGGCGAAATTCTGAGGTCCATGGCCCTTTACCAACTCCTGCGTCCCGGCACACGCGTAGATTCGGAAGGTGACATCGCGCCTTCTACCGGGCAAATCGAGATCAGAGTCTTCAAGTACCTCAATGGAGAACGCAAGGGAGAATTTATGGCACAACCCTATCTGGGTACGACCTATAGCGCAGCAGATTTTATTGGGCGCGGAAACACCGAGCAGGAGGCCCTGTATGCCATGCTGGATAATATCAAAGGTGTTCCGTATGAGAGAATGTTTCCTGACGATGCGGACAATGAATAGACGCGGTTTGATCTTCGCGTGACACCCCAGCTCCTTCAGCTGTTGCGGGCCGCACCCGTTCGGGCTCATCGATCTCCCTTGCCTCCTTGCTTCTCCCTCAGTTCCAGCATCATGTGGACGACGCGGGCAAGCGGTTTAACTCCACAACCCCTTTTGCCTGGCCAAATCCAATTGCCAATCCACGAGCTGCCCCGGCAACAGAACCGGAATGGGATGTTCGGGTTTCTCGACGCCTCCCAGGCCGATGTCCTGACACACGGCTTCGATCTCCATGGCCAACATTTGAGCATCGTGAAGGGCGATGACCAACCGCTGTGTCAGTGGCGTGAACTTTGCCAAACCCGCGGCGAATAGCCGCTCTTTCGCCGCTGCCACCGCTGCTTGATACGAGTCGCAGAAGAGGAAGCTGCGGCTGCCGATGTTACGGGGACTTTTGAAGAAGCAGAGGAATCTGCATGGATTGATATAGAACGACATCTTCGTTCCATGGCCCCATATGATTTCCAAAATTTTGTTGCCGCGCTTGTCCGTGCGATGGGCTACCACGTGTCTTGGATCGCTCCTCCTGGCAGAGATGGTGGCATTGATATCTTGGCACATACCGACCCATTAGGGATTAAGATGCCAAGAATCAAAGTCCAGGTAAAACGCCGTACAGATAAGATCACTGTGGACGGTCACCGTTCCTTCATGGCCGTTCTAGGTGATCAGGATGTAGGATTATTTGTATCGGCTGGCGGGTTTACCCGTGAGGCAGAGAGCGAAGCCAGAACACAGGAAAAGAGAAAGATTACACTACTTGGGCTAGAGCAGCTTTTTGATCTCTGGTTAGAACACTATGCGAAGGTCGAAGAAGCGGATCGTCAGTTGTTGCCGATGAAACCGGTATACTTCCTGGCACCCGGAAAATGAGTCGGGCGCCACCTTGTCTTCAATAGGAAAGTGTGCCTAATCACCGCAACATAAAGACTGTGCCCAAGGAGAGCGGTAAAGCGTACAAAAGCCCTAGCATCGAGTGATAAAGCCGGGACGTTTTAACTTTAGCGTGCGCCACTTTGCTGTGCTAGTTTTGTGCTCAAAATCCTCACAAAAGACCGAATCAG
>DATHTZ010000116.1:0-3994 GCA_035462675.1 Nitrospiraceae bacterium
ATGAGGTTGGCATTCAATATACCGGGCGAGTTGATGAGGATACGACGATTCGCGTGGGGAAACTCGTCGGTGCGGACAGTCTGCTGACGTATCGCCTGGCCATATCGGGTTCTGGCGAGCCGATGTCTGCGTCTTTTGAAGTTCGGCTTCTTCATGTGGAGAGCGGTATCACGGTCTTTCGTCAAATCGCTTCGTCGACAAACAGTCCCTCTGCGGCAGAGGCCACCACAGGTCGGTTCTATGATTCAAATCCCGTTGCCCGTCGACTTGTGGCCGAAGAAGCCGTAGCTTACGGGTTAGCAGCCTTGGCGGCAGCGTTTGGCGACAATCCTCTGGGGGTGGTCGCTGACTACAGCTGGCCCAGCAAGGGTATGCGGCTGCTCGGTCTTCTTCAAGGTGGTCCGGCCTTCCGGGCAGGACTCAAACCAGGTGATCAGATTCTCGCGTTGAATGGTCAGCCATTAGGAAATTGGACAGATCCGATAGCACTCCCCCTTCTTGTGACCGTTGAACGAGATGGGATGAAACTGGAGATAAGTGTAAGGCAGTAACTTGCGGACGGCCTTGAAAATCCACGACCTAAGCTGGAGGTCTCTTCTTTCCTTTAGGGTAGTGGTCAAAAACAGTTGATTGTGAACTAGGATGCCTGTGTTGTGGGAACTCGAATCATACGGTTCGCATATCGTTCAGCTTACGGAGCCGATTGCGAAGGTCAAAGGGGTCGTTGTGTGATTTGGCATTTTAGAGCGGAAGAAGGAAACCGCGGGGTGAGGATTGATTTCCCGATCTATCCCATCCCACGACGGCGCTAGGCTCGTGGGATGACCAGAGCACACCCTGCACAGAACGTCGAGACATGTGAGAATTGTGAGATAAGCGGAATGCGCCAGATTGGTCACCTCTCGTTCGTGACTCGCGCGTCGTGCCTATTATTTAATCCAACGCAGGAGGCCGGTCATGTCACAGATGACTGCAGTGCAAGTGAGCGGTCCGGGCGGCGCGTTTGAGACTGTGAATCGGCAGGTGCCGGAACCGGGACCTGATACCGTCCGCATTAGGATACAGGCTTGCGGTGTCTGTCACAGTGACGTCTTTGTGAAGGAAGGGCACTGGCCGGGGCTGCATTATCCTCGCGTCACGGGCCATGAGGTCGCCGGCGTGATCGATGCCGTTGGACCGGGTGTGACGATGTGGAAGAAGGGCCAACGGGTCGGCGTGGGGTGGCATGGCGGCCATTGCGGGCAATGCGTCTCTTGTCGTCGTGGAGATTTCATGGGCTGTCAGAATTTTCAGGTCACGGGGTTCCAGGAAGACGGCGGGTATGCCCAATACATGATTGCCCGAAGCGAAGCCGTAGCTGCAATTCCAGACGTGCTCTCACCGGTGGAGGCGGCACCGATCCTCTGTGCAGGTGTCACGACCTTCAACAGCTTGCGCCATAGCGGAGCGAAGGCTGGCGATCTGGTGGCGGTGCAGGGTCTGGGAGGACTAGGACATCTCGGCGTTCAGTTTGCCAGCAAGATGGGCTATCGCACCGTGGCGATCGGGCGGGGCCAAGACAAGGAAGCGCTCGCGTTGAAGCTGGGTGCTGCCCGCTATCTCGACACAGACCAGACGAACGCGGCAAGCGAACTGACCCAGATGGGCGGCGCCTCGGTCATTCTGGCTACCGCGCCGAACAGTAAATCAATGTCGGAGCTGATCGATGGGCTTGGTGTAGGTGGCAAGCTGTTGGTAGTGGGAGCATCAGCCGACCCCATTACTGTCACGCCCATTCAACTCATCGGCGCTCGCCGGTCGATTCAAGGCTGGCCATCGGGAAGCGCCAGGGATTCGGAAGACACGCTGAACTTCTGTGCCCTGACCGGCATTCGTCCCATGGTCGAAACCTTCCCCCTAGAACAAGCCGCTGCCGCCTACGATCGGATGCTGAGCGGCAAGGCACGATTCCGGGTGGTGCTCACGATGGGCGGATGAACGGTCACTAGCAGGATGCTGAAAAAGCCCGCCAGCTTCGTTCTCGGTTCATCGTAATCCTCAACGGGGACCCGGCCGCCTCACTAACTCGGCGGCGCGCACAAACATGGTGCTCCTTATTCGTCGCACCGTGCGCCCCCGAGGGTACGCCTCCGGTTTCGAATCGCCTGCGGCCTTGCTGAACGGCCTTTTTGAGCATCCTGCCAAGTTTCTGATCCAACAAGAGGGTCAGAGTCAATTGTCAATGTCATTTCTTGGCTTTGCATCTGCCACGAAGGGCTCTTGGGAAATCCGTCGATGACCGGCTGGCAGTCAAGCAATGACCCTCGTGAGTGCTCCGTTCAGCTTCATCCCAGCACACTTCGGCCACAGGTTGAAGACTTTCAGAATGAAAACAGGAAGTTCAGGAGCGGCTGCGAACATGCAATTCTAAATCTCTGTCATTGCCCGTCACCCACTAGCGGCGAACAAAATGCGTGAAGTATGCTACCCATCTAATCTGGCAATCCGATGTTCATCACGGCGCGTTTCGAGTGGAGATAAGCGTTCATGAATGGCCCATATAATCAGACTCTTCACCACTTAGACAAAGCGTTCAAGAAGCTTGAGGAAATGGTGCCGCCTGCGCAGAAGGTACCGCATGGGGATGCCTTCATCTTTCGATACAAGGAAAAGACGATTCAGCAAGCAATGGTTCAGAAACTTGCACGGGTAGTTTCGGGTCTTCACGCTGCCTGGCTCCTTCTTGAGAATGGATTTCTTCAAGAACAGGCGGCGGTACAGCGAATGCTCGACGAATTTCATGAAGATATCTTGTTCTTGGCCTTCGCGGTCATCAATAGGGAGCAAACACTGCTTCATCAAAAATACCTCGATGCCTTTTACAAAGAAGAGTTCGATGCACCCACGGCGGTTGAGTCCTCGCATGATCGGCCAATGGTGCCACGCAAGAAGATTCGTGCGTATGTTGCCCGGGTAGAATTGGCGGGCACCGACCCAAGCACTCGTGACTCTCTCCCATACGATCCATAGCGGTTACTCGGGCTTTGTTCATGGCGCTTCCCCGCACCTCATGGACATGCTTGAAGGGGACCCGCCACGGTTTCGCATCCACGGCATGCAAGGAACCTCACGGCAAGAAGAACACCGTCATGACCTGTACAATCCTTTCTTCCGCGCCATCATCTCCTTCGCAATGGTGGCTAAGGCCTTTGGTGACGATGAGTTATTCCAAAGTTTGCAGGCGTATCATCTTGAGTTCGACAGGCTCTCAGGACGAAATAATGCCTACCGTGGCGAAAGCGAAAAACATCCTCCATCTGGCGAGAGTCGGTCAACGCAAGAGAATTGTTGAGTGGTTTTATGAGGTTGTCCATAAACGTTGGACTTGCCGAGGTTGTGGCTAAACTGTGGCAGAACTATCCTGGCCGATCGGGTTTGATCGGTTCTTCCCCTACCGCTGACTCTTTTGTAAGTGATTGAGAAGAAAACGATGAGACGAGGTTGGGACCTATAGTCTCTGGGGCATCAGGGTTTTCAAATCTCGCCCCCTCCGCCATTTCCCGATAAGTGAAGCGGGGTGAGTTTCTGTGGTCATTTCTTGACGTTGCATCCGACCACTAATAGCGCTTGGGAAATTCGTCGATGACCGGGTGTCAAATCAAGCAATGACTCTCATGAGCGCTCCACTCACGGTCATGTCGCGACACTTTTTCCACAGGCTGAAGACTTCCAGAATGAAAGCAGGAAGTTCGGGAGCGGCTGCGAATATGCCGTCCTCAGACTTCAAGACGACTTTCTCAGTTCTCTTATTTACTGTCGAAAGTGGCGCTAGCCAAAGGGGGTCTTGGCGCCGCGACGACGCATGGGTATGCAGATGCCAAGCCGGTTGAATCGAATACGACCGATGCAGGTCGGGCAAAGAACCGCCGTGTCGAGATTCGCGTCACGAAATAGCGCTTAGCAGAGGAGAACGACGACGGGGCTTCTCCATACCGGAGAAGCCTCCGTTGCCTCA
>DATHTZ010000117.1:0-4064 GCA_035462675.1 Nitrospiraceae bacterium
CTTGGTTTCGTCTTGCTGCTCATATTCCTCCCCTTTATTGTCATCTGGATGGTGCTGAGGCTACTGTTTGGCGTATGTTTTGATGTGGTGATCTGGATAGCTTGGTCGACGCGTGGTCGCAGGGTACCGTTTGTTTATTCAAATAGTCCCAATTGGCAAGAGTATATTGAGCAGCGAATACTACCGAGACTTCCGGCAAATACGGTTATCATGAATTGGTCCGAGCGAAAGAAATGGAGCCAGCTATCTCTTCCTGTGCGCACATTTCACTACTTCTGTGGGGATGTAAATTGTAATCCGGCAGCTGTAGTCTTTTGTCCCTTTCGCCTTTGGCAACCATTCAGAGATTACAAACATGGTAAGGTTGAGCCCCTTGTAAAGGTAGAGAGAGAGATGTTTGACTACATCGAGACAAAGTAATCAGCTTCTCAGTGCGGAGATATTTTGAGAGGCCGAGTTAACCACCTTAAATGAGACAACTGTCCCCGTGCCCCTCCAGTCCCAACTGCGTGTCAACCCAGGCCCAGGACGAGGGCCACGCCATTGCTCCGTTTCGCTATCGCAAGTCGAGGGCTGAGGCGAAGGAGGGACTCAAGGAAGTCATCCGTTCCTTGTCCCGAACCAAGCTCGTCGAAGAAGACGAGTCTTACCTGCATTACGAATTTACCAGCCTGCTGCTGCGCTTTGTCGACGACGTTGAGTTTCTCTTCGACGACGAAGCCAAGACCATCCATTTCCGCTCTGCCTCCCGCACCGGCTACGGCGATTTGGGCGTCAATCGCAAGCGCATGGAGCAGGTGCGCGCCCTCGCAGGGGAACAACTCTAGCTCCATTTGGCAATTTCCTTTTGAGTTGTGCGACCTCTTGCGTATGATGTCGAAAACAGGAGGCCGGAGCCAATGGGATTCAAGCGGAAAGGATCGCGTGTCGAGGTGAGCCGGGTCGGCCGCCTACAGCGGGGGACTCTCTCGGCGCCGTGCAAGGTTCTGGATGTCAGTGAGACAGGTGTTCGGCTTGAGAGCCGCTTGTTTGTGAAAAGCGGCGACGCGCTTCAACTCGTGATCGAACTTGAGCAAGGGAGAACCTTGAGCTGTGGACTGCAAGTTGTCCATGTGCGTTCCCCAAAGTTCGGAGCGAAGATTACCTCGATCAGTCCGGAAGATAGGGAAAGACTCAGCCATATCTTCGACGATCATGTGCAGACCAGTTACTCACGCCGGTAGCCGTTCCGCGCTGGCAGGATGCTGAAAAAGCCCGCCAGCTTCGTTCTCGGTTCATCGAAATCCTCAACGTACCCCAGAGGGTACGCCTCCGGTTTCGACTCGCCTGCGGCCTCGCTGGACGGACTTTTTGAGCACCCTGCGGGAATGTTTTCTGTTATGCCACTCGACTGAGCTCGTCGCAGGCACACGTACGGACCGTCGAATCTTTAGTCTGCCACAATAGCTTTTCCCTAGCCTACTAGTGTGCGGGGCTGGGTGGTTTCTGGCCAAGCCTGGTTGTGTGCTGGAAGACGCACTTCGGGCAGGTGTAGTGGACGAACTGCTTGCCACCGACGAGACGCTTCTTCATCGGAAGCCGGCACCAGGTGCAGAGGCGATCAGGGAGGTCGGCTGAGGGCGAAGTCGCGTTCGGTGTTGATGGAGTGACATGAGCCATGTGCGGCATTCTCACCGACCACTGAGAACCTTGTCAATCGATCAAGTAGCCCTTGAACGCTTCGGTGTGAAAAAAAAGTTGCCCCACCCCTCCTGATGTGAAAATTTTCGTGGTATAGTTCGATTGAATGGTCCAAGCCGAGAGTTTTTTACCCTCTTAACAGAAAGGTGTATAACCTCTATGAATAGCTTGTCTGATTCCGAGTCCGCGATCTTTCCATCCGAGTCCCCAGTAGCCGAACCCATTGCCCCCCAGGACATGGTGGGTGAGGGGAGGGCGTGGGGACTCTGTACTGCCGTCGATCTCCAAGATTGTCATCCCGACCTGATTCGTAATGCCGACCATATCCGTCGCTACGTCGTCGAGCTGTGCACGCTCATCGACATGAAGCGTTTTGGCGAGTGCCAAGTCGTCGATTTCGGCTCAGGCCGCGTCGCTGGATATTCCATGGTGCAGCTGATCTCGACCTCGTTGATCAGCGGCCATTTCGCGAACGATACGAACAACGCCTACCTCGACATTTTCAGTTGCAAGGGCTATGACCCAGCCATTGTCGAGGCGTTCTCCAAAGACTTCTTCGGCGCGCGTCGCAGTACCGCGACGGTCACGCTCCGTTACTAGGAAGGGACCGGGAGCCACGGCACCGTGGCTCCCGGTATCGACTCAAGAGACCTTCCCTCCCCGCGAACTATGAGCCCCACCACCGTCAAAGAATTTTTCCAGTTTCTCCCAGGCCAGCTTGATTCAGATGCCGCCGAAGACCTTGACGCGGTCTATCAATTCGATTTGAGCGGCGCGCAGGGCGGGCAGTATATTCTCACAATCCGGGATGGGGCCTGTCAGATAGCAGAGGGGATGCATGCAGACCCTCACGTTGTGCTCTCGATGGCAGGAGAGGATTGCATCAAGGTTCTGACGGGGCAATTAAGTGGGACAGCTGTCGCCATGTCGGGCCGGCTCAAGATCAGCGGGGACATTGGCTTGGCGATGCAATTGAAGGCGCTCTTTCCAACTGTCGGGTAACCTGCAGCCGCTCTAACCAGGCTTTCGCAGGATGCTCAAAAAGGCCGAGCAGCAAGGCCACAGCCGATGAAAGCACCGGAGGCGTAGCTTTTCTCACCCGCCCACCCCAAGCTGCCAGGGTCGGGCGGGTGAGAAGAGCGGCTTTTTCAGCATCCTGCTATCGACCAGCCGGTTCTGCCGGAATCCAATCGACATCCTGTGAAGCCTGATCCGCATGGCGGGGGAACCGTTCCTCTAAGATCACGTAGATCGTAGGGATGAGAAAGAGCGTGAGAATCGTCGAGAAGCTGAGCCCTCCGACAACTGCGCGTGCTAACGGCGCGTTCGTTTCACTGCCGGTTCCCCAGCCAATGGCCATGGGGAACAACCCCAACACGGTGGCGAGGGAGGTCATCAGAATGGGCCGAAGTCGCGTCCGCGCGGCAGTGACTGCCGCATCGTGCAACTCCCGGCCTCGCCGCCGCAGCACGTTCGTATAATCGACCAGCAGGACACCGTTTGAGACCACGATGCCCAACATCATGATGATGCCCATCATCGACGTGGTGGAGAGCGTGGTATCGGTCAGGAAGAGGATCAGGATCACGCCGGGGAAACCCATCGGGACTGAAAACATGATGACGAAGGGATCGATCAGCGATTTGAACTGCGCAGCCATGACCATATACACGAGGGCCAGCGCCAGGACCGTCGCAAACAACAACCCCTCAAAGGTTTCTCGTTGCTGTTGAATCTGGCCGGCTAATCGGATGCTGAAGCCGGTGGGCAGCTGGATCTTGGCTAAACCCGCCTCCAGGTCGGCGGCGACGGCGCCGAGGTCCCGGTCTACAGGATTGGCGGTCAGATGGACCACTCGCTGAAAGTACTTGCGGTCGATCTTCACCGGGCCGGCATTGAGCTTGAGCGAGGCGACGTTTTTGAGAAGGACTGGCTCTCCTGTTCGTGCGGTCAAAATAATATTCTCGAGGTCTGTGAAATCCTTTCGGTGTTCTTCCGCGAGCCAGGCGCTGATGTAGTATTCGTTCCCATTTTGGGGGTCGGTATAGATGATCGGGTCGGGTGGGCCGTTGCCGTTGAGTGAGAAAAGCACGGCGCTGGCGACGTCCGTTTCACTGATGCCGAGGAGCGCTGCCTTTTCACGATCCACCACTACGTTGACCTCGGGATAGTTTTCCTCGCGGCTGACTTCGATGTCGGCCAGGCCAGGGACTTGGTGCATTACGCTTTCGACCTGTCGGATAACTCCGCGCGCCTGCTCGAAATCGTAACCGTAGATCTCTACGTCGACGGACTTCTGCGACCCAAAACTGGTGACTCGTTTGATGAGGCCGCCTGGATCGAAAAACATCGCGACGCCCGGAAAGAGTTTGAGGACTTTGGGC
>DATHTZ010000118.1:0-10149 GCA_035462675.1 Nitrospiraceae bacterium
TGCCTCGCTCGGTAATTTGTTCACCGAGCCACATCAGGAAACCGGTGCCAGCCGTCAAGGTGATGACCGTCATCAGACGGAATCCCCACCCACCGCTCATCACAAATGCGCCATTATTCATTTGTTCGAGACCCACGGCGATCCCGAAACCCTGAATAATCGCAATGCCGATTGTCCCGAATCGAGTATACTGAATAATCTTTTTCCGACCGCGTTCGCCCTCTTTGGCCAACTTCGTGAGGTGCGGGACAACCACGGTCAGCAGCTGAAGAATAATCGACGCACTGATGTAAGGCATAATGCCCAGCGCTAAAATCGTCAAACGGGAGAGTGACCCGCCTGAGAAAATATCTAAAAACCCAAGTAGTGCGCCACCTTCTTTTTGCAGAAACTCTGAGAGGGCCTCGCCATTGATCCCAGGCGTAGGAATATGTGCCCCGATTCGATACACGATCAACATCCCCACGGTAAAGAGGATGCGGGTGCGCAGCTCGGGGATTTTTAAAATATTCTGAAAACTGGTCAGGAGTCTCTCAAACACCGGGGATGACCTCGACTCTCCCTCCAGCTGCTTGAATCTTTGCCTCTGCGGACTTGCTGAATTTGTGCGCCTGCACCACAATCGATTTGGTGAGGTCTCCGTTTCCAAGAATCTTGATCGGCAACGACTTGCGCTTAACCAAGCCGGCATCGACCAATGCTTGTGGAGTGATGGTGCCTGACGCGGTCATGTCGTCCAAGCTTTTTAGGTTGACAATCGAATACTCCTTACGAAATACGTTCGTAAATCCATGCTTCGGCACTCGACGGATCAGGGACATCTGGCCGCCTTCGAACCCACCAGCCTGTCGGCTCCGACCGCCGGATCTGGCCAACAGACCTTTATGGCCCTTCCCCGATGTTTTCCCATGACCGGAACCTGGACCACGGCCGATACGCTTCCGTCGTTTTCTAGATCCTTTTGCAGGCCCGAGCTCATGTAAGTTCATTGTGGTTGCACTTCCAATAGATAGCCTACTTTGCCGATCATCCCTCTGACTTGCGGAGTATTGGGACGAGTCACCCTCTGTCTAATTTTCCTCAAACCGAGGCCACTTAAAACTCGCCGATGTTTTTGCGGTGTGCCAATAGGACTTCGTCGCAAGATGATCACGAACCCGTTTGGGGCAGCCGTAGCGGTCTTCACTGTTGACATTAGGCACTCACCCTATTCTGCGCGCCCACTCCATTTCGGCGTAAGTTAAGAACGTCTTCGGCATTGCGGAGCTGACAGAGGCCGTTGAGCGTGGCGCGAACCGTATTAAAGGGATTTCCGCGGCCTAGCGTCTTCGCAATGACGTTATGGACGCCGGCGACCTCGACCACCGCCCGGACGGCGCCCCCGGCAATAATTCCTGCACCCTTCTTAGCAGGCTTGAGGAGGACGTGCTCGGCGCCGAACAGCCCATGCACTTCGTGCGCAATCGTCCCAGAGGTGAGGGCGACATGCACCAGGTTTTTCTTGGCCTGCTCGACCGCCTTTGAAATTGCGACGGGTACTTCTGCAGCCTTCCCCTTCCCGATACCGACCCATCCCTGTCCATCCCCCACGACAACCAATGCGCAGAAGTTGAACCGCTTTCCGCCCTTCACGACTTTCGCCACCCGGTTGATAAAAACAACCTTGTCTTTCAGGCTTAGTTCATCTGGATTAACTCGCACCTATCATCTCTCCTCTTTGTTCCCCTTGCCCCCGTACCGTGACGGAATCAAGGCACGACCTAGAACTGCAGACCGCCTTCACGCGATGCCTCAGCCAACGCTTTGACGCGTCCGTGGTACATTCGACCGCCACGATCGAATACCACAGCCTGCACCTTGGCGGCCTTAGCCCGTTCGGCCAACAACTTTCCAACTGCCTTTGCACCATCAATGCTGCCGGTGGATTTCACCGACGTGCGTAGAGATTTATCCAGGGAAGACGCGGCAGCCAGTGTGGCCCCTTTGAGATCGTCAACGATTTGAGCATAGATATGAGAGCGGCTGCGAAACACATTGAGACGTGGACGCTCGGCCGTTCCAAAGACTCGCTTTCGTACCCGCTGTTTCCGCCGGGTTAACTGATTGGCTTTATCGGCAATATTCATGAGCCACCCTTACTTCCCTGTCTTTCCGGCTTTCTTACGCAAGACTTCCCCGGCATAACGGACGCCCTTTTGCTTATACACATCGGGAGGCTTGATCGCTCGCAAATTCGCGGCAGCCTGGCCCACCAATCGCTTGTCCGCCCCTTTTAGATTGATCAGCGTTTGCTTATCCACCTTCACGTCGATCCCAACGGGAATCGGATAGATCACTGGGTTGATATAGCCTAAATTAAAACTCAACGTTCGACCCTGCACGGCAACCTTATACCCAACCCCGGTGATCTCTAAGTTTCGTTCGTATCCCTTCGTCACACCCTGAACGATGTTACTGAGCTCTGCGCGAGTCAACCCATGCATGGCACGGATTTGACGGTCCTCATTTGACCGGTTCACCACAAGCTGTCCGTCCGCAACCGAGACCCCAAGGCCTGGAGACAACGACCAGTCGATCTTCCCGAGCGGACCCTTCACGGACACGATAGGCCCGGCAACCTTGACATCCACTCCAGCTGGAATTGGGATTGGCTTCTTTCCTATGCGCGACATCGATGCCTCGTTCCTCTAGCCAGCCGCTGCAATGACAATCTGGCTTACTCTGACTATTACCATACCGAGCACAGGACTTCTCCGCCCAACCCAGCACGGCGAGAATCTTGATCCGTCATCAACCCCTTCGAGGTAGACAAGATCGCCACGCCAATGCCGCTCTTGACTCGCGGGATATCTTTAATTCCTACATACACACGTCGGCCGGGCTTGCTCACCCGCTGCATGCCGGTGACCATAGGTTGCCCTTCGGTCACATACCGTAACTGCACTTTCAGCACAGGATGTCCATCGGTAATGTCTGCCTGGACGCTCTGAATATATCCTTCGTTCTGCAGAATCCGAAGGACCTCGCGCTTGAGACGAGAGGCCGGAACGCTCACGACATCGTGACGTCGACGAAACCCGTTTTGTAATCGTACCAAGAGATCACTAATGGGATCTGTAACCATACCAACCCTTTCGCCGACATTCTTCGTGTGGCCAGATGGCCATCACCGGCCCAGTGACGTGGAACGTGGATAATCTACCAACTCGACTTCCGAACCCCCGGGATCTCACCCTTCAGGCTCAACAACCGAAAGCAAATTCTACACATACGAAACCGGCGCAAGAACCCTCTCACACGCCCACAGATCTCACATCGGTGATAGTCCCTGACTGGAAACTTCGACTTGACGGCTGATTTATTTCTGAGCGCTAATCTCGACACCTGCAGCTCCTTCGCTTGACGTTACGCCCGGAATGGCATTCCCAAGTGCTTCAACAACGCCCGACCTTCATCGTTGGTCCTGGCAGTCGTGACAATCGTAATATCCATTCCATGAATAGATGCGACCTCGTCGTACTTAATCTCGGGGAAAATAAGCTGTTCTTTAAGTCCAAGCGTATAATTGCCTCGGCCATCGAATGATTTTGGCGAAACACCTCGGAAGTCACGTATCCGTGGCAAGGATAACGTCACCAGACGATCGAAAAACTCCCACATCCTGCGACTCCGCAACGTGACCTTCGTGCCGATCGGCATCCCTTGGCGCAACTTGAAGGAAGCGATGGCCTTCTTCGCCTTTGTGATGAGAGGCTTCTGACCCGTGATCGCACCCAATTCCCCCGCGGCGCTCTCCAGCAACTTTACGTTCTGAATGGCTTCCCCCATCCCCACATTCAACACAATCCGCTCAAGCTTGGGAACCTGCATGACATTTTTGTAGCCGAACTCTTTCATAAGTGCGGGCACAACCTTCTGCAAGTAGGCCTCTCGCATCCTCGGATTGAACTTCGACTCGTCGCTGCCCTCGTCCATCGCCTGCGGCGCCGACGCCCCTTCTTTTTTCTTGGGCGGCCTCCGTTCCGATGTTTTACTGCCTTTTCCTGATTCAACCTTCGCCATCCGGCGCCCTCACTTCTACTCGACTGAGTCGTTCGATTTTTTGCTGAACCGAACCCGTCGGCCATCATCGAGCGTACGCACGCCAAGCCGAGTCGGCTTCTGCGTCACAGGACACAGATACATGACATTTGAGACCGCAAATGGCGCTTCCCGCTCAAGAATCCCACCTTGCTTGACCTTCTGATTCGGCTTGGTATGGCGCTTGATCATATTCAATTTTTCGACCACAACCTTGCCCGCTCCAGGATCAACCGAAAGCACTTTCCCGGATTTGCCACGATCGCGCCCGGCGATGACGACCACCACATCGCCTTTTCGAATTCGATTCTTCTTCAATCCCTGCTTATTCATCCCGCCGTCTCCACCCTCGCTACAGCACTTCCGGAGCGAGGGAAATAATTTTCATGAACTTCTTCCACCGCAGTTCACGCGCGATCGGCCCAAAGATACGAGTGCCGACCGGATCACCGTCCTTATTGATCAGCACGCAGGCATTCCGGTCGAACTTGATATAGGAACCATCCTCCCGACGCACTTCCTTGGTTGTTCTCACGATCACGGCACGGCTTACATCACCCTTCTTGACCGTTGCTGCCGGAATGGCTTCTTTGACAGCCACAACGACAATATCTCCGAGAGAGGCGTACCGACGCCTGGTTCCGCCAAGCACATGAAAACACATAGCCTGCTTGGCGCCGGAATTATCGGCCACGTCCATGTATGTATAGCTTTGAATCATAGTCCCGGTGTTCCCTCTACCCTTCGCATGATCTCAACCTACTCACCACGTCCCTTTTCCACAACTTCGATAACCCGCATATGCTTATCCTTACTGATAGGCCTCGTCTCGACCATACGCACACGGTCGCCGATCTTGCAGGCGTTGTCCTCGTCGTGGGCCTTGAATTTTGTAACCCGTCGAAGCACCTTCCGATAGAGCGGGTGAATAACCGAACGTTCGATCTCGACAACCACAGTCTTATTCATCTTATCGCTGACCACACGCCCAACCCACTCACGCCGTTTATTAGCTGACTCTCCCATCCTCAAACCCCTTTCGCCGCAGTAGAGATTGGATCGGCCTGCGCCAGCTCGCGCTGAAGCGTCTTGGTCCTGGCAATGGATCGCTTCGTCTTTCGAACTTGCATAGGATTTTCCAGTCGCCCAGTTCCCAGCTGAAAACGAAGATTAAAGAGTTCTTGCGTGAGCTGCTGTGTCTTCTCGGCCAACTCCGGTCCCGTGAGTTGCCGTAATTCTTTCACATCCATACATGCACTCCCCTACCCTTGCATCCGGTTCAATCGAGCTAAAACTCGCCGCGAATGACACACTTAGTGGCAATGGGTAATTTATGCGAAGCCAAGCGGAACGCCTCTTTCGCGACATCCGGTGTCACGCCATCCATCTCATAAAGAATGCGGCCAGGCTTGACAACGGCGACCCAGTACTCCGGGTTGCCCTTGCCTTTACCCATTCGAGTCTCAGCCGGCTTCTTGGTAATCGGCTTGTCGGGAAAAATTCTCGTCCAAACCTGGCCACCGCGCTTCACACAGCGAGTAATCGCAATGCGCGCCGCCTCAATCTGCCGGCTGGTGATCCAGCCAGGCTCAAGGGCCTTGAGCCCAAACTCTCCGAGGGTAATCTGGCTGCCCCTATAGGCCTTACCGGTCATACGCCCCTTCATCATTTTACGAAACTTTACTTTCTTTGGTGCTAACACGATATTCTCTTCACTTACGCAAGCCTGCGGTCAAATGCCGATTCTTTATTGAGGGGCTGCAATGGCAACACTTCCCCCTTATAGATCCATGTCTTAATCCCGATCTGCCCCATTGTCGTGTGGGCTTCAGCAAACCCGTAGTCGATGTCTGCCCTGAGCGTATGGAGCGGCACACGGCCCTCGCGGTACCACTCGGAGCGCGCGATCTCCGCCCCACCAAGACGACCCCCGACCATAATCTTGATACCTTGGGCTCCAAGACGAAGTGCGGACTGCACACTTCGCTTCATGGCTCGGCGGAACGCCACGCGCTTTTCCAACTGGGTGGCGACGTTTTCAGATACCAGCTGGGCATCCAATTCAGGCTTCTTGATTTCCTTCACCGTAATGTACACCTGACCGGAGTAGCTCTTCTCCAACTCTGCCTTGAGCTTATCGACCTCGGCCCCCTTACGGCCGATGATGATACCGGGGCGCGCCGTGTGAATAATTACACGCGTCTGGTCTCCAGATCGCTCGATTTCAACCTTGGCCACACCAGCATGAAAGAGACGCTGCTTGACCATCTTGCGAATCCTGATATCCTGATGGAGCAGCTTCGCATAATCCTTGCTGGCATACCACCGAGATGACCAAGTAACGTTGTATCCTAGCCGATATCCGATCGGGTGTGTCTTATGCCCCATAACTTCTTGCGCCTCGCTCAGACAGGAAATGAATCCATCACGTTAACCATCTTTATTGCTTCTTTTCCTTCATACTTGCAGCCGATACGACGACAGTAATATGACTCATGCGTTTTTGAATCGCATTCGCACGCCCCTGAGATCGAGCCCGAAAGCGTTTTAACGTCGGCCCACAATCAACGAATGCCTTCGATACCACCATTGACTCACTGTCGCCCATCTCTTTTTGCTCCGCATTGGCCACGGCAGATCGTAAAATCTTTTCGACGACTTTCGACGCCTGGCGCGGCAAGTTTCTGAGCAATGCCAAGGCCATAGGAACTTGCTGCCCACGGATCAAATCGACCACCGGACGGGCCTTCCTCGGAGAAACCCGTACAAACCGCAGAACTGCTTGAGCTTCAGCCATAACTGTCCAATCCAATCGAAGTGTGCCGAGACCGCAGCCTACCCTCTACTTGAGGGCGACCGACTTCTCTGTCCTGGCGTGCCCATGCCCCTTAAAGAACCTGGTCGGAGCAAACTCTCCAAGTTTGTGCCCGACCATATTTTCCGTTACAAAGACAGGAATGAATTTCTTCCCGTTATGCACCGCGAACGTATGTCCGATCATGTCCGGAATGACCGTGGACCGTCGCGACCAGGTCTTAATGATCTTTCGGTCCTTATTCTGATTCATCCGCTCAACCTTTTGAAGCAGATGATCGTCAACGAATGCGCCCTTACTGACTGACCTCGGCATCGCGTACTCCTACTTGCGGCGAGAGATGATGAACTTATCCGTCGCCTTGTTGTTCCGGGTCTTGTAGCCCTTGGTCGGAAGACCCCATGGGGAGACCGGATGGGGGTTACCCTGTCCGGATTTTCCTTCACCGCCGCCATGCGGGTGGTCAACCGGATTCATCACGACACCGCGCACATTCGGGCGTCGGCCTAACCATCGCACCCGGCCTGCCTTCCCAACATTAATATTCTCATGATCCGTATTCCCAACCTGCCCAACGGTTGCCATGCAGGTTGAGAGAATTCTCCGCATTTCGCCGGATCTGAGTCGTACTTGCACATATTCGCCATCACGGCCCATCACCTGAGCAGCACCTCCCGCACTACGAATCAGCTGTCCGCCTTTCCCGGGCTTCAACTCCACATTATGAATAGTCGTTCCCAGCGGCATACTGGACAAGGGCAGCGCATTCCCAGTACGAACCTCTGAACCAACACCTGACTGCACGACATTTCCAACTTCTAAGCCGACTGGGGCCAGAATATAGCGTTTCTCGCCATCCTTATAGTGCACCAAGGCAATTCTGGCTGACCGATTGGGATCGTATTCGAGCGCGGCAATGGTCCCTGGGATTCCGGTCTTGTCACGCCGGAAATCGATTTTTCGATAGAGCCGTTTATGTCCACCTCCACGAAAACGTACAGTCGTCCGCCCATCATTGTTCCTTGCGCCGGTACTACGTCGAAATGACGTGAGCGATTTCTCAGGCCTCTTCTTCGACAACTCTTCGGTCGTCACCGCAGTCATCCCGCGACGTCCTGGTGTCCTCGGCTTGTATACTCTGATTCCCATACTACAGTCGTCCTTCCAGCACACCGAGGTCAGCCCGGTGCAATGTCCTACTATCTATGCACTCTCGTACAGTTCCAACTTTTCGCCTTGCTTAAGTTTGACGAAGGCCTTTTTCCAGTCCGATCGCTTCCCGGAGAAACGCCCCAAGCGCTTCACCTTCCCGCGAACATTCATGACGTTCACGCGCTCCACCTTGACCTTCAACAATGTTTCGACCGCTTGCTTAATTTGGACACGATTCGCATCGGGATGAACAAGAAAGCCTACCGTATTGTTGGTTTCACGCATCGCCGTGATCTTTTCCGTCAGCAAGGGCTGCAATAGAATACTATGGAGACCTGCCTTCATGACCAGACCTCTTTCACCCGTGGCAATTCACGCTCAAGGATCAGAATCAATTCAGCGCGAACAATATCGTAGACGTTCAATCCTTCAGGCCCTACTACACACACGTAAGGAAGGTTGCCAGCCGCTTGAGCCAATCCACCATGCCCAGCACCCGCCACAATCAAGGCATAGGCCCCGGCACCCAAATGGGTCAGCGCTTGAGCCAATAGTTTCGTCTTGGGCTGTTCCAACGACAGATTTGAAATAATCACCACCTGTCCGTCTGCCAACTTTGCTGACAGCGCACTCTGAAGCGCTGCACGGTACTTCTTTTTCGGCATGCTATAGGAATAGTCACGCGGCTTCGGCCCAAACACCGATCCGCCATGACGCCATACAGGAGAGCGGATCGACCCTGCCCGTGCCCGCCCGGTATGTTTCTGTTTCCATGGCTTTTTCCCCGACCCTGCCACTTCTCCTCGGCGTAATGTCGATGCCGTACCTTGACGTTCACAGGCACGCTGCATCACCACCGCTTCATGAACTAAAGCCGTGTGTCGCGTACAGCCAAACACTTCCTCAGGAAGATCAACAGATCCGACTTTCTGTCTCTTCAAATCGACGACATCAACCGTGGGCATGCCCTACCCCTTCTTCGATTTTCTCACCATGATCAATCCATTTGCCGCGCCAGGGATTGCTCCTCGAACGAACAGTAAGTTCTCATCAGGCCTGGATTCGACAACTTTCAATCGTTGGGCCGTAATCCGCTTTGCCCCCATGTGCCCAGGCAGAGTCTTCCCTTTCCAGACACGGGAAGGATAGGAACTGGCGCCCATCGAACCGGGATGACGATGGAACATGGACCCGTGAGATTCGGGACCTCCGGCATAATGATGCCGCTTCACCACCCCCTGAAACCCCTTGCCTTTCGAAATACCGATGACATCCACCCAGTCGCCTTTTTTAAAGATATCGACGTTAATGGATTGCCCTACCGTCACGTCACCGACCTTCTGAAATTCCCTAAGTACACGAGTGGCTGGAGCTTCCGTCTTCTTCAGATGACCCAACTCAGCCTTGGACAACTTGCGTTCTTTTACTTCACCGAAAGACAGCTGAACGGACTCATAGCCATCACGCTCTTTTGTCTTGATTGTCACCACGCGGCAAGGACCCGCTTCAATAACGGTCACCGGTGTGAACCGCGTCTCGTCAAATATCTGGGTCATCCCCAGCTTTTTACCCAACAACCCGTTCGTCATGCGTCACGTTCCTTGTCGATCATCGACCCTTAGAGCTTAATCTCGACATCTACGCCGGCGGCCAAGTTCAATTTCATCAGAGAATCCATGGTTTCAGGAGTCGCGTCCATGATGTCCATCAACCGCTTGTGCGTTCTAATCTCGAATTGCTCACGAGCCTTCTTATCCGCATGTGTCGCACTCTGCACCGTAAACTTCTCGATGCGTGTAGGAAGCGGAATCGGCCCCACAATTTTCGCCCCGCTTCTGCGGACAGTCTCCACAATTTCCGCCACCGATTGGTCCAACACACGGTAATCAAACCCGCGCAACCGAATCCTGATTCTTTGCTCAACCTTAACCATTCATTCCTCTATTCATCCGGCCAATCACTACGCCAGAATTTCGGTGACGACGCCGGAGCCGACGGTCTTGCCGCCCTCGCGCACCGCAAACCGCAAGCCTTGATCCATCGCAATCGGGCTGATCAACTCCCCCGTGACACTCACGTTGTCCCCCGGCATCACCATCTCC
>DATHTZ010000119.1:0-3607 GCA_035462675.1 Nitrospiraceae bacterium
CTGCTACGCTCACCTGCGCCTCAGCGACCTGGAAATTCGTCACTGCGACGTCGACATCGTTCTGAGAGACGAACTGCTGTGCCACTAGCGATTTCACTCGATCCAGTTCGCGTTTGCGTTGAGCCAGATCAGTTTTGGCTCGTGCGCTATTGGCCTTCGACATTTCAAGATTGCTGGCCGCTTGATCTCGACGAGCTCTGAGGGGCTCCGGATCGATGACGGCCACGATATCGCCGGCTTTGACCACCGAGTTGAAATCGGCGTGTAGGCTCTTGATCATGCCGGACACCTGCGTCCCAACCTGAACCGAGACGACAGGATTGATCGTTCCCGTCGCCGTCACAAGCGAAATGACGGGACCTCTCTCGACCGCAGCGCTCCGATAGCGAACCAGGGCTTTACGTTCCCCATTGAAAAAGACGTAGCCTCCAATGGCCAGCCCGACTGCCAGGACACTGATGATCAGGATGGCACGGCGCATCAACTCATTCTCCAATTCCCTCGCTACTTGGCATGCATTGTATCAACAAGGTTGAAGGGAATCACCTGGCTGACAGGACCTCCATACGGCTCTAGCAGGCTGCGAAAACCATTTTCGGCATAGCAGAACTCACATCGCCAGCACGTTTAGGACAAGAGGAACCCACTCCTGCAGGGTGCTCAAAAAGGCCAGACTTCTCACCCACCCAACCCCGACGGCTACTACATCCGCCCGCCCTGAGTCTACCAAGACAGCCTTTTCGCCAAGGGACGCGCCTTGTCCCAAGCAAGGCCGCAGTTCTACGGCTGACCCTCGTTTCACGTTTCACGTCTAACCCTTCCCTGCTATAAAGACAAACAGGCCGCCCGCCACTCGGCGGACGGCCTGTCAGGCTTACCAGCCTATGTTCAGGAATTAGGGGCTGACGCTGATGCGCTCCTTGATCAAATCAAAGGTTTCTTTGGGCACCACATTCTTGGCGACCAATTCGCCTTTCACCCGGTACGGACGATTCGTCACAATGCGGTCCGCTACATCTTTGGAAAGACCAAGTACGAGCGCCATATCACCAGCAGATGCTTTATTGACATTCATGGAGGAAGGCATAGGCTGAGGGTCCTTCATCGCTGGGGGAGCAGATGCTCCTGAGGGAGCGGGACTCACGGACGGCATGGAAGGTGCCGGGCCCCCTGTCACAGAACGTGACTGATCTTTCAACTCTTTTTGATAGCGAGCCACCAGGGATTTGAGCGTGTCGTTATGCCGCTTCACATCCTCGTATTCATGACGCAGAGCCCGATTCTGGGCAGAGACCTGCCTTACCTGAGCTTCGAGTTCCTTGGTCCGGCCCTCGGCACCGCCGCGTTCCTTGTCACGGCTATGTTGAATGCGTTCAAGCTCGTCGTGGGCAAGCTGGGCTTCGTTCCCGAATTTCACATTGAGATCCTTGAGCGTCTTGACTTGCTGCTCCAAGGCATTCTTTTGCGCGCGGGCAAGGGCCAAATCGGACTTGACCGAATCGGCGTCGACCATTGCCTCTTCATACTTCTTTTGACTGACACAGCCGACCATTGAGACTGCGCCGACCATCACGATCGCCGCCATCCATCCTGACTTCATGCGTGCCTCCCCTCCGCTGTGCGTGATATCTGCAACCGATGTCGGCCCCAGCTCTTCACCTTACAGACCTGGCGGGTATGTGTGGGCGATGCGACATCTATACGTATTCTGTTTGGTGTATGCCAAGCCTTTCATTTTGTCAACAGATTTTCAGTCCTCTTCCCTCGGAGATCATCGTGAAGGGCCGGAGTGATTTATCTACCTGCTTGACGGGCTGCCACCACTTTGTGAATATGCCTGAGACTCGCCGTCTGGGCGCAACCTATCTCAGAAAGCTATCGTATGAATGAGTGGGGTCCTGGTCTCGCCACGATTTTGGGTATCGTGGAGGGCCTGACAGAGTTTCTACCCGTCTCGTCGACCGGTCACTTAATTCTCGTCGGCCACGTTCTCGGGTTCGAGGGGGACCTCGCTGCTAGCGCCGAGATTTCGATCCAACTTGGCGCCATCCTGGCCGTCATCGCCTATGAACGACACAAGCTCGTGTCCATGATCGGACAAGCCGGCCGGGAGCAACAGGACGTTTCCGCGATGATCCGAACACGTGGGACAACCCCATGGTCGACCGTCCTGAGAACCTCCTGGACGGCTCACAAAAATCTCTGGTTCCTCTTCGGACTCGGGCTTGCATTCTTACCGGCAGCCGCGATCGGGTTCCTCACTCACAGCTGGATCAAGAACCATCTCTTTACGCCTCAAACCGTGGCTGCCTCCTCGATCGTCGGAGGCCTGATTATTCTCGCCGTCGAGGCACGCCGTGACCGAGCCCAAGTCCACCAACTCGAACAGGTGAGCCTGCCATCCGCATTCTGGATCGGCGTGGCTCAATGTGCCTCATTACTGCCCGGCATGTCACGATCCGGTTCCACAATCATTGGAGGGCTCCTTGTAGGACTGGACCGGAAAGTCGCGACAGAGTACTCTTTTTTCCTAGCCCTCCCGACCCTCATCGTGGCAACATGCTATCAAATGTGGAAATCACGGGACGTCTTCCAGCAAGACGACTATTTGGCACTCGGGATCGGGATGCTCGTGTCGTTCGTCGTCGCCTGGATTGTGATCGCGGCCTTCCTCTCGTTTGTGAAGCGCAATACACTCCGACCGTTTGCCTACTACCGCATCCTCATGGGTATCGTCGTCTTCTATATCTTCGGTTTCTAGTCAGATCCTCACTCTACCGATTGAGATTCTCGGAGGTCGGAAGTACTGGGGGGTCCCGTTCGCCAAGATCCATTGTACAGGTGAACAGCCCCACGAAGTGCGGTATGTAGCCCCCGGGCCTTCGCTTGCTGCAGCCTTGCTTGGGAAAAGGCGTGTCCCTAGGCAAAGAGTCTGTCTTGGCAGACTCAGGCCGGGCGGGTGAAATAGCCGTCGGGGTTGGGCAGGTGAGAAGTCTGGCCTTTTTAAGCATCCTGCCAAAGATTGCCTATTGCCCCAACCGTGCAGACCATAAAGTTTCCTCTACACCTGTGGTTTTACTCCCGCACTGCCGGCACAATGCCGGCGGATAGTTGGACAGGTGCTTGGGATTTCAGTTATTCTACAGCTGCGGTTCTCCAATAATCAGTTTCGTGTGAGCCCCATGACCTGGAAAGTAATCAGCCTGATCGTATCGCTGTTTTTTGGACGCACGACAAAGGAGGATATCTTACGATGGCTCATTCCCAATCCGACACTGTCCATGTTTTTGACACGTGGGTGAAGGGTACGAAGCGGCTGCTGCACTTCGACGTGATGACGACTGATGAGGCGACGGCGCTGACGCTCGCCAAGCAGCATCTGACCAGCATTGGGGAAGGCGACGTGCCGGTGACAGTGAAAGAATGTCAGTTCTGCCACACCGAACCGCTCGTGATGTTTTCCCCAGAGCAGCAGCGTCAATTCCGAGAGCAGGGCGGGTTCATCATCACCCTTTCGACCTGAGCGCGCGCGACAGGCGGGACGGTTGATCTGGTTTATCTGGTTTGTTTTGTTCATTTGGTTGGTCTGGTTCAACCAAACAAACGA
>DATHTZ010000120.1:0-2783 GCA_035462675.1 Nitrospiraceae bacterium
CTCTGTAGTACATGCACAAGTTGTTGCTCGTCCTTCACCGGCATGGCGGCGACGTCACGCTTGGTCTTATGAAGTCGTGCTTCCGCCTGCTTGCGAGACCCGCTAACCTTCGTGGATCTGTCTGGTTTCTTGGCCATCACAGCGCCCTTCTCACAACAGGCTGAGGTTGAGGCTAAGATTGAGCCCGAAGCAGGATTCCCCTCAACCTATTCCTGAACCTCTCCTCTCACCATTCCCCTCTTGCATGGCTTCCAGCCCACCGGCAGAGGCGCCGATCCCGACAATCAGGAAACCAGGCGGTGCTGCTGGCAGCGTTGTCGCGGGGATCGTTATCGCCGGAGGCAGCGTAGCGTTGACAGAATGCCGTTTGGCCCCCCTGCGCTTCATTCCGTCTTTGTACGGATGGTTCTTCTCGGAGTCTTTCGCACCGCCGCCACAGCATCTTCTCCTCGGCATAACAGAGACCGCGGCATCGAGTCGTCGTCAGGCGTCAGAGTCTAGGCCTTTTCTCATAATCCGACAAGCAGGAAGATCGCCACAGCCCAGGCCCTAGTGATTTTATCCTCAAAAACTAGGGATCCTCCTGGTTTCTCTGAACGGATCCTTGCCTTGTAATGACCATTCGCTGTTTGTTGAGTCAGAGACGTGTATATGATGCACAAGCTTTCTTCGATCCATTTTCTGTCCTGAAGGAACTTATAGCGCAACCCTATGTGATTGAATCGGCCATCCATCGGCAACTCGCTCAGGTCGGCGCCTGTTCGCTGGATGAACTCGCCGCCCTGCTGCCAGGCTACTCCTGGGCCCAAGTCTCCCACCGTGGACCGGCTGACGCGGGAGGAGACCCATGGCGTGAATCCGTCCGAGCTCACACTCACGCACATCTCCTGTCCTGAGTGTTTCACGGAGGCCCAGGATACCCCGCGGCAGTATTTTAGAGAGATCTGAACGTCGGGCAGCAGACTCGCCTGCATTATTCACGAATACTTCTACTGCAACCGCCGATACGAAAATCAGAACTCATTGCGGTATTCTTTCTTCGCGCCAGGATCATACAAAGGGCGCTCGACCTCGCAAGCGCGGTGACGACGCACCTGGACGCGGGCGGGCTCGCCGCTCAGTCGGTCAACATACTGTTTCAAGTATGCTTCCCTCCTTCGCGGCTCCGCGCGCCCGTCTCGCGTGGCGTCTCGGCGGTTTCGTCACGAACTCTCGTGAATAATCCGGGCTAGGACAGGAAACTGCGCACCCAGGTGTCGAGTTCTCTGTACAATGGAGCGGCAACAACGAGCAACGACCTGTTGAAAATTACTTGGAGCGGTACCGCTCCTGCAGGAAGTCCACAATCCGATTCTCTGCCCAGTAGGGGTCTTCACCGTTGTGTGCCCAGTGAAAGAACCCGCAATGGCCCCCGTGGCGAGGCGCGACCACCCGAATCTTCGGGTGGCGCTGAATCAGCGGCACCGTAAACATGGAGTAGGGAATGAAGGGATCGTCTTGTGACGTGATGATGAGGGTGGGGACGGCAATGGAATCGAGCACACGGCATGCGCCTGAGCGATCGTAGTAGTCGGCTCCACTGGCGTATCCCCCGTCCGGGGCTGTGTAGCGGTCGTCGAATTCGCTGAGGATGCGAATGCCATCGAGTCCGCCGAGATCCCATCTGCCGGGAAAGAGCAGCGCTTTTCGCCGCATACGCCGTTTGAGTTGGGTCAAGAAATGATGGTGATAGACCCAGTTGCGAGGGGCTTCCAAGGCTTTGGCGCATTGCGACGGATCGATGGTCGGGCAGACCGCGATCGCACCGGCCAACGCGGATTCTGACGAGCCGGATTCTCCGGCTGCTTTCAGGACGAGATTCCCTCCCAACGAATAGCCGACAAGCCAGATGCGAGTGAGTCCATCCACGCGCACCAATTCATGGACGATGGCTCGATAGTCCTGACTCAAGCCGCTGTTGTAGAGCGTCGGCGTGAGGTGTTCGGTCCCGCCACAGGTCCGTTGGTTCATCCGGATGACGTTGAATCCTACACGATAGGCTTTCGCGGCGATGCCACGCATATAGTGAGACTCGCTGGAGCCCTCAAGACCGTGCACGAGTACCACCGTCTGGCATGCGGTGCGGTGGGGCTGCCAGTGACAGAAGCCGAGCAATTGGGTGTGCGACTCAGTGGTAAAGAGGCGCGACTCGGTCGGGACTCCGGCAAGAAGTGCGCGGCGAGGCCAACAACCTGGGAGCACGGTCATGACATGTGGATTGCGGAGCAAGGCCGCCGCTGTAAGGTCTCGCCAGTCACGCGACATAGAGATCATCATACAAAAAATTCCACCCCGCCGCACCAGAAATCGCCTAGGCTCAGGCGAGCGGCTCCCACCCAGCATCGGTGCGGTTTTTCCCTGTCCATCATGAGCAAGACAGGGGGTAACCCAAGACATGAACATGAAGTCGGCAGCCCGCAACACCGACAAAAACTTCCGCCCGCAAAGGCTCGAGATTTCAGTGTGAGAAAACGAAGCGGTTACACCCCTGAATCATACCCGTTGCGGGCGGGAAGAACTTCCCGAAAAGCACTATTTATCGTGGCGCTGAAGAATCGAGGTCTGTCAGTTGATCCGTGAACCATTGGAACGAGTTGTTATGATGCTGTAGACGGCCTTCTCGTTTAAGTCGATCCACAATTTCTCGCCCACGCCAACCTCCAAGGCTCCACGTTATCCGGAGCCGATCTCACCGGCGCGCAACTCAACAAAGCAGATCTCCACCGCACGACATTGCACGGAAC
>DATHTZ010000121.1:0-2253 GCA_035462675.1 Nitrospiraceae bacterium
GAAGATGGTGTCTATAAGGGTCGAGGCAAGCACCGGGCCGAGCATGGAGATGGCGAGAGGCATGGCGATCGCGGGAATAACGAGATACGCTTTATGAGATACGCTTTGGTTCCGCTTGGGGTAAGGTCTTTATGAGCCGACAGCGGTAAGCGTCGATGTGACGTGAGCAGGGTGGGTTGACATTCCGGTCGATGGTAGGGCCGCGACAAGATTTGTGACTCGTTCACGGTCTCCCTGACTGTACCGCAGAAACTCCACTCCGAAGTTCCCGTCCTTGCACCAACGAACGACCGAGACTTCCACAGCTAGAGGGGTCGGTTCCTGTGCAACAGCAATCTGCAGCGCAAGATAGGTTCCCGCATTCAGCGCGATATCGCTGCGCATTCTGCAGCCGGCAGGGGAGAGGTCGAGCAAGACTCCTTCTCCGGCGCCGGTATCGCTTTGGATAATCGCAGGGTAGCCGACCGGGACTCGCATCCGACATCGTGGGTGCATGAGCATAATCTCCGTAGATGAGTCTACTTGTGGGTATCGGTAGAGGCAAGAAAAACTTGATTCTTGGATGAGTAGGATGCTGAAAAAGTCGCCCTTCTCACCCTCCCAACCCTGGCGCGCCGAGACGCGCCTATGCCCATGCGTCGTTCTCGCATCGTTCAGATCCTCAACGTACCGATTGAAGCTTTCAGAGATCGGAAGTGCTGGAGGGGTTTTTCCATTCGCTAAGGTCAAGTGTACGGGCGAACGGCCCCACAAGTGCGGTGGCTACCTCCTCCGGTCTTCACTCGCTGCGGCCTTGCTGAGCGGCCTTTTTGAGCATCCTGCTGGGCATTGTTTTAGAGGAAGGCTAGAGCGGCTTAGGAGACAGGAGAGGTGCGAGTATTTCAGAAGATTACGCGGCGATTTTGGTCAGAAGTCTCTTCACTTCGACGTGGGCGAAGATGACGTCGGGCTCCCGCTGAAGGGCTTCATAGTAACTCCGTTCGAAACCGTCTCCTTCCTCCGAAGGACGGATAAGGCTTCGGGCTTCTATCAGAAAGTGCTCTACCTCAACAAGCGATAGCTCGGACTCGTCATCCAACAGTTCATCGATACGAACCACTAACTGAGATAAGGGGTGAAGCCAGGTAAACCACGGATCATTCAACACCAAGTGCAGCAGTTGGCTGGTCGACTCGACTCGGCCATTGATGCGCTCATAGGTGACTTGTTCTGCCAGAATGAGGGCCTTGTGGAGACCCAAGAGGCTGCTCCGCACGTCGAGGATCTTCTCGCGGAGAAGAGTGGATTTCCTGGTCGAGTTCCTCTGTGATACAGACGCCATAAAATAACTTTAGCAGGTTATTTTAAAAATGGTGGCCCCTAACCTGGGACTTGGGTTGAGGGTCGATATCCGCCACAGTGGCAATATCGGCATATTGATCTCTGGACTGAAGCACGCGGTGTAAAAAAAGACGCCAGCGGGGTTTTCGCTTCGGTCCCAGGAGTCGTAAGGTGGAAGACATCTGTCGATTTGATGAATGCCGAATATTCAACGGATCATCAGATTCAACCCGCTATGAATCATGCGGGCTAGTGTCTCACCGGGAGGCGAATTGCGCAAAGAGTTGCCCGGTAAGGTAGTTGGTGCTGTCTGGGTCGCTTGCATCCTTGCGGCGAAGATAGTCGTTGAGGATTCGGCCATCGGTGGTTTTGTGGACGTGAGGTAGGCTGAGATTCATGCGGTAGCGCTCGACGGAGCTGGCCACGCGACTGATGAAGACCACGGTGCCATCCGGATCTTGTCGCTCGACGATCCCGATGTGCGTCAGCGGGTCGTTTACCTTGCCGTCACCGTTGTAGTCCCATGTATTATTGAAGAAGACAAGATCGCCGGGGTGGGCGACCGGTCCCTGGTGGAACGTGCCCCGTTGCCGGATGTGTGCATGGATGATCCGGACCCCGTTGGCGTGAGGGTCGGTGGGTTGGCTGTCATAGAGATCGATCCCGTGTTTGAGAAAGACTGCACGGGTGACCCCTGCGCAATCATAGGCAATGCGCCGGCCGTTGTTCACAATCGTTGTGGCGCCTACGAGTTGGGCCGCTGTCCGCACGATTGCGCTCCGATTGGGCGCGCGCTCGATGGGTCGGCAGCAGGGATGCTCTGTCGGTAGCGATGGGCGAGGGCGTTCGATCGGTTGCGTAGCACAGCCCACAAGCGTTACGACGGCGATAGTCGCCATGATGAAGAGGAATCGTATCGCCTCACCGTACGTT
>DATHTZ010000122.1:0-5839 GCA_035462675.1 Nitrospiraceae bacterium
GTCCAACCAAATACACGAGACAGACCAGAGAGACGAGACAATGGTTACATTTTTCAACGTGAGAAACAGATTGAAGTCTTGTGCCAACAGACCTACGACTGCAAGTGTCCGATCGCCGGCTCGGCCAAGGCGGTGCCGGTATTCATCGAGAATCGGAACGGTTTGCATCGAAGGGAGGAAATGCGATGTCGTTGAAACTCTTACTGACTCTGACCGGTGGTCATTCCTCGTTGACAGTCCGGTAGACGTTATTGGTCGGCACTCAGGGGGTGTCGCCATCGAAGACCGGGAAACCGGGCATAGTCTCGATTGGTCGTAATCCACTCTGAACCACTCTCGATGGCGAGCGCGGCTTGTCGGGTTGATCTGGTCTGTCTGGTTGGTCTGGTCTATCTGGTTTGTCTGGTTCATCGAGTTGGTCTGGTTCAACCAAATAAACAAGACAGACCAAACAAACCAGACAGACAAAATAACGGTCTTCGCGGCGGCTCCATCAGATCGAGCAATGCAGCGCCGTCGTTGAGATCTACGCTGGGGTGAAGGTCTTTTTTTCCGTAAGTCGTCAAGGTCACCCGCCCGTTCTGTCGCTTGTGGCGCCGCTTGGAAAGTGCTTCTCGGAGCGCGTCGCCGATCAGGGCGGTGACTGTGGAGTGCGAAGCGGCTGCGACCTTCTTGACTTGAGCCAGAAGGTCATCAGGGAGATTGATGGTGGTACGCATGCATCAGAACACATCGAATGAACATATTGATGTCAATGGCGAGCATCTCATTGTTGATCGAAAGGATGAGGTGTGATGTCCTTGAAACTCTTACTGACCCTGTCCGGCGGTCTTGAAATACTCGCGGGGTTGGCGGCACTGATTACTCCGGCACCGGTAGTATCGTTGCTGCTCGGAGTGCCGATGGACCCGATCGCATCGGTCCTGGCGCGGCTCTTCGGCGCGGGGGTGTTCGCGCTCGGGTTGGCCTGCCTGAAAGCCCGTCATGATGTCGGAAGTCCTGCCGGTGTCGCGGTGAGTATCGGGATCACCGCATACAATGTACTGGCTGCCGTGGTTCTTCTCTGGACTGCAGCAGGGTCGGGCCTCGGTGGCCTGTTGCTGTGGGGTGCGGGGATCGGTCATGCCGCGCTCGGCGCGTTGTTCGTGTCGGCGCTTGTTGCGACGAGACGGTGAAGGAGAAGGCTCCTAGCCCGTATTATTCATGATGGTTCGTCGCGAAATCGCTGAGTCGCGTTGTGAGACCGACGTGCGGAGCCGTGAGGACCCGATGCGTACTCGTGCAGAACGGTGAGGGTCCGAGGGGCGAGCCCGCCGGCCGAAGGCTCGTCGTAACAGCGGATCGGCGATTGCAGCAGAAGTGTTCATGAATAATGCGGGCTAGGCCATGTGGCGATGGATACGCTTCTCGATTTCCGCGCCGACCGTGCGTTGAGTAATTCGCAAGTCATACTCGGCCTGGAGTCCGAGCCAGAGATCAGAAGAGATGCCGAAGTACCTGCTCAACCGTAGTGCGGTGTCGGCGGTAATGGAACACTTGCCGTTGACGATTGCGCTGATCCGTTCTGGCGGCACAACGATATCCCGAGCCAGCCGGTTGATGCTGAGCCTCATCGGCTTCATGAAGTCGTCCAGCAGAATCTCATCTGGATGGATAGGGTCAAGCAATTTCTTGCGGGCCATCATACACCTCAATGGTAATCAACAAAATCGATGTCGCAAGGAAAGAGAAGTAAAGGGTATCGGGCAAAAAGGTATCCCTCAAGCGAGGCTAGCGTATGAGGCCTGCAGAATCAGGGCAAGTTCTGCTCACCAGGAAACGAGATCTCGATGTAGTCTCCACCGCGGACACCGTCCAACGCATTCAGGATATTGCCGAGGTGATTTTTGATGGTGGGCCAACTCGTGGTCGGCAGAACCAAGATAGCCAACTGTCTGGCCGCAAGGTTCTGTTGATATCGTAAGTTCTGGTCAGTAGTAATGAATACATCGAATCCTCCTTCTGCGGCTTGCAGGAGATCCCCGTTGCCAAAATCAGACCATCCCATCTCGAATGCAGTGGCGACGGTATGGCCGCTCAGGATTTGGCGCAAAGGGACCGGAGTGCCTTGATCGAAAAGGATTCGCAACGCGTCAGGATTTCTATCAGTTCAGGCTCACGTCTCGACCAGACTGTGTTCGGCGTGCGCCAAAACAGCGAGGATCTGTTGGTGCGTGACACCAGGAAACCATTTCAGGAAGTCGTCCAGGCAGGCCCCACCCTCAAGGTTCTCGAACAACGCGCGCACCGGCACACGGGTTCCCTTGAACACCCAGGCCCCGCTGACCTTTCCGGGAACGCGCTCGACCGCGCTGCACTGACTCCAGTCCAACATCGGCGCCATTGTAGCTTGATGATAACCGCCGGGCAAGGCCTTCTTCGCCATGTGTAGATAGCACATCATTTGTCCGGTTTTTGTAGCACGTGATCTGCCCGGTTGAGGGTGCGCCTTGAAGGAGGGCCACTATGACACGGGCGAGGATCCTACAGGAGGTGAGACAGATGCGGTTTGAGGAACTGTTTGCACTGCGGCAGGAGCGCAAACTTCCTTCTCGCGCAACTTCAATTTGCGCATATATATCCAATCCAGTATATCTCGCCAGGCACGATGCGGGCTACCAACTGGACAAGGTGCAGCGCGGCGAACAGCCGGACGATTTCAAGCCGATGCCTTCCATCGACCCCGCGCCCCACAACAGCAGGCCACCAGGGCCCGACCCTGTCTCATTTAGAATCGCGTAGAGCGCTTCCTTATCTGTCAGATCGACGAGAGCCTGCATCGATCGTGATGTCCATTTGAAGGATGGCGCTTTCTGCGGGGTCCTCCGTCTTGCAAGGGATTCGGATAGGAGCTGGGAGACAATTTGTCCCAGTGTGCGATGCTCCTTACTTCTGGAGAGACTTCATCTCCTTGAGAACAGGCATGTCGATGTCAACAGTGGTTCGCGGCATGATGCAGTGACGCTAAATTACGTAGCATCAGATATCAAGCCTCGATAGGGGCTATGGCTAAGTTAATCAACCACAGAAAGGACACACCGAGGAAAGTTACGCACAGGCAAAACCTCCTCACCGCCGCGCTGGTTGGCAAGCTTGCGCTCACAGCGAGCGTCGCTTTGCCCACATTATTCATGCGAAATTAAGAGCCCACCAATTCCTCGGTAACACCTCCGTAACGCCGACCCAGCTCCTCCCATTGCACGAATGGAACAGTCCGCTTGGCCTTGAGTGTGTAGAACTGACTAGCGCACATTTTGCTTGGCAGTAGAATGCGCGACTAAATTCAATCAGCCTTGGCAATAATTTTATGTTGAAGACACAGGAGTTTTCTGCTATGTGATGCCCCCCCCTAATAAATCATACTGCTGGTCACTGCAATGAACCTAATAGACATTGAGGATTGAAATGGTTGCAAGACGATTCTTGCTGATGGGTACTATCGGCATCGCGGCTCTTGCCGGTTGCGCGCATTCGGAGCATGCCACCGGTTATGAGAAGGCCGAACCGTCCGGGTTTCTGAAAGACTATTCGAAGCTTCATGCGGCGGCGAACGAGACCGACTCGACGCTGCTGTACTTCATGCCGGACAAGGCCAAGTTCAAATCCTACACGAAGGTCTTGGTGGAGCCGGTGCAAGTCTGGCGTGGGGAAAAGTCTGATGCAAAGGATCTGGACAAGGAGGATGCCCACCACCTGTCCCAATTCCTCTGGTCACGCCTCGATGAAGAATTCCGCAAGGACTATCAGATGGTGCAAGAGCCAGGGCCTGGCGTGATGCGACTGCGTGTCGGCATTACCGAAGCCGGCAAAAACATTCCGGTGCTGGATAATCTCACCGCCCCGGTCTCCATGATGTTATACGATGGGAAGAAATCTCTCGGCGGCATTCAGCCGTTTGTCGGCAAGGCGACGATTGAAGCGGAGGTGACCGACAGTCAGACCGGTGAACTGCTGGCGGCCGCCGTCGATCGCCGGGGAGGCAGTAAATATGCCTGGAAGTCGCTGCATCGCTGGGGTGATGTCGAAGCGGCCTATACCTATTGGGCCAAGAAATTTGCCTGGCGGGCTTGCATGATGCGGGTCGACTTCACGTGCGAGCCGCCGGAGGAATAGCGGATCTGTTTGAATTGATGTTCACCGACGGTTGAATACGCGTTGCATCAAGAAATGTGCACGCAAAAAAGGAGGAGCAGTTATGAGTCGTGTACTTCAATGGTCCGTCCTCGTGGGGGCGATTGCGCTGGTCCCCGCCGCACTCCCCGCAGTTGCCGCGGACAAAAAACCCAATATTGTCGTCTTCTGGGGCGATGACATCGGCCAGGCAAATCTCAGTGCCTACACAAAAGGGGTGATGGGCTACAAGACCCCGAACATTGACCGGGTGGCCAATGAGGGCATGCTCTTTACCGACTACTATGCCGAGCAGAGCTGCACCGCTGGACGCTCGGCGTTCATCATGGGCCAGAGTGTCTTCCGCACCGGCTTGAGCAAGGTCGGGCTGCCGGGCGCCGCCGCGGGCATGCAGGCTGAGGATCCCACCATCGCTGAGGTGCTGAAACCGCTCGGGTATGCCACCGCCCAGTTCGGGAAAAACCATCTTGGCGATCGGGACGAACACCTGCCGACGATGCACGGCTTCGATGAGTTTTTCGGCAATCTCTATCACCTCAATGCCGAGGAAGAGCCAGAACTGCGCGACTACCCGTCGGCGAAGGACTTCCCGAACTTCCGCGCAAAGTTCGGGCCGCGCGGCGTGCTGCATACCTGGGCCAATCCCGACGGCACGCAGAAAATCGAGAATACCGGCCCGCTGACCAAGAAGCGCATGGAAACCATTGACGATGACATCACGGCCCTGTCAGTAGCCTGGATCAAGAAACAGCACGAGGCCGGCAAGCCCTTCTTTGTCTGGATCAATACCACTCATATGCACTTCCGCACGCACGAGAAACCGGAGAGCGTGGGACAGGCGGGGCGCTGGCAATCCGAATATCACGACGTGATGATCGATCACGACAAGAACGTCGGCCAGGTGCTGGCCGTGCTGGATGAACTGGGCATCGCCAATGACACGTTGTTCTTCTACAGCACGGACAACGGGCCGCACATGAACTCCTGGCCCGATGGCGGCATGACCCCTTTCCGCAGCGAGAAGAATTCCAACTGGGAAGGCGCGTTCCGCGTGCCTGCGATGGTGCGCTGGCCCGGTCACATTAAACCCGGCACCGTCTCCAATGAAATCGTGAGCCACATGGATTGGTTGCCGACGTTTGCCGCCATGGCCGGGGAACCCGACCTCAAGGCAAAGCTCTTGACGGGCTACCACGTGGAGTCGCCCCGCAAGAAGACCTTCAAAGTCCACCTGGATGGCTACAACCTGCTGCCGCTGCTCACGGGCCAGAGTGCCGAAAGCCCGCGCAAGGAGTACTTCTACTTCTCGGACGACGGCGACCTGTTGGGCCTGCGCTACGACAACTGGAAGCTCGGGTTCGCCCAGCAGCGGGTCCAAGGGACCATGCAGATCTGGAGTGAACCCTTCGTGAAAACGCGCATTCCCATGATCACAAACCTGCGCACCGATCCGTACGAGCGTTCCTCCATCACCTCCAATACATACTGGGATGATCTGCTCAACCACGCGTTCCTCCTGGTGCCCGCACAGCAGTATGTCGGCCAGTTCCTTGGGACGTTCAGGGCGTATCCGCCACGGCAGAAAGCAGCGAGCTTCAGCATGGATGAGGTGCTGCAGATGCTCCAGCAACCCCAAAAGTAACAGCAGGCTCGGTGAAACGCCGACTCA
>DATHTZ010000123.1:0-5169 GCA_035462675.1 Nitrospiraceae bacterium
CTCCTTGATACTGCGCTCCATGCGGACCAATCCGAGTCGGAATTGGTTCTCCAGCAACTCACCGACCGAACGGACACGACGATTGCCCAGGTGGTCGATATCGTCGATTTCGCCCTTACCCAACTTCAAGTTCACGAGATAGCGGATCACCTCGACCATATCCTGCGCCGTGAGCGTCCGCTGCTCCAGCGGCAGGTCGAGGCCCAATTTCTTATTCAACTTCAGACGCCCGACCGGCGAAAGATCGTACCGCTTGGAATTCATGAACAGATTGTCGAAGAGGGCTCGCGCCGTGTCGACTGAGGGCGTTTCTCCTGGCCGTAAGCGGCGATAGATCTCGACCATCGCCTCCTCTTTCGAGGCAGTCTTATCCATCTCCAGCGTGTCCATAATCACTGGCGTGGACGTGACCGTATCGAAATAGATCGCTTTGAATTCTTCGATGTCGCTCTCGATCAGCGCCTCAACGATCTCAGCAGTGAGCCGCTGATTTCTCTCGGCGATCTTGTTTTTCTTTGAATCCACCAGTTCAGTCAGGACCGCGCGACCGATCAATTCGCTGGGTGCAAGCGGGATTTCCTTCACGCCGGCCGCCTTGAGCTTCGCGATGAGCCCCTTCGTGAGCTTGGCGCCTTCCCGCACCAACGGTTCCTTCCCCCCCTTTTCAAATACTTCCGCCGAACAGCGCAGGCCATGGTGAATCTCGGGATCGAGCTTTCGCAGCATCTTGCCCTTCACGACCCGAATCTCCTCGACTGGGTAATACATCTTGAGCAAATCGTCGCTCGAATACCCAAAGGCCTTCAACAGAATCGTCGTCGGCATTTTCCGCCGACGGTCGATGCGCACATACAGGATGTCGCGGGCATCGAATTCGAAATCCAGCCACGACCCGCGATAGGGAATGATCCTGGCGGAGTACAGCACCTTGCCGCTGGAGTGCGTCCGTCCTTTATCGTGCGTAAAGGATGCACCTGGAGACCGATGCAACTGGCTGACCACCACACGTTCCGTGCCGTTGACAATGAAGGTTCCCCGCTCCGTCATGAGCGGCAGCTCGCCAACATAGACTTCCTGCTCTCGAACATCGAGCACCTTTTTCTTGGAACCCTTATCATCCTTGTCGAACACGACCAAACGTACCCGAAGCTTGAGCGGAACGGCATAGGTCATCCCCTGCTCAAGACATTCCCGCTCATCATACTTCGGAGTGCCAAGCGTATAGCTGGTAAACTCCAGTACGGCTGTATTGTTATAATCCGGAATCGGAAAGACACTCGCCAAGGCTGCCTGGAGCCCATGATCTTTGCGACGTTCCGGCTCAACCTCCCGCTGAAGGAACTCTTCATAGGAGTGCTTCTGAATCTCAATAAGATCAGGAATTTCGATACTGCTATGAATACGAGAGAAGTCTTTCCGCTCGATGAACTCTTGCAGAGTCGTTTCGGACATTCGTCGGTCCTCCACTACAATGGTCAGGCCTGGGTGCCCGCCTATGGCAGGTACCCACGGATACTAAAAACTGGTCGAATCGAAGCTACTTGATCTCGACTTTGGCGCCGCTTTCTTCGAGCTTCTTCTTCATGGTGTCGCATTCCTCCTTCGTGACACCAGTCTTCACGGGCTTTGGCGCGCCTTCGACCAGATCCTTCGCTTCCTTCAACCCGAGGCTGGTGAGTTCGCGGACAACCTTAATGACTTGGATTTTCTTGTCCGCCGGAGCAGACACAAGCACGACATCGAACGCGGTCTTCTCCTCGGCTGCCGCAGCTGCACCACCGCCTGCAGCGGGAGCGGCTGCAGCGACCGGTGCGGCGGCCGTGACGCCGAATCGGGCCTCTAGTCCCTTCACGAGTTCTGCCAAATCGAGCACACTCATCGTCTCGATGGCCTTGATCAGTTCTTCCTGTGATAATTTCGCCGTAGTCGTTGACATATCCCCTTCTCCTTTTCGTTTGTCCTGAATGGCTGCAATGACTCTCACAAATTTTGACAAGACTGCACTGAGCGTATACACCAGGCCACGCGCCGGCCCCTGCATGGCCGACAACAACATCGCAATAAGGACGTCCTTCTTCGGGAGCTTCGCCACAGCCGCCAACTCAGCCGGCTGCACCACTTTGCCCTCCAACACACCGATGGTGATCTTAATCTTCTGTTCGCGCTTCTCCGCCAGAATAAAATCCCGAAGGATCTTGGTCGGAAGCACCGGATCGTCGTAGCCGATCACCAGCCCCGTCGGTCCTTTGAGGTGCATTTTTACCCCAGAAAGAATCGTGCCCTCAGCAGCGCGAGCAGCCAACGTATTCTTGACGACCTTGTATTCGGCTTTGGCGCCACGCAACAGCCTGCGAAGCTCCGTGACTTGGTTGACGGGAAGCCCGGCACTTTCAGTGACAATGGCAAGCCGCGCACGACCGAATGTCTCCGTCAATTCCGCGACCGCTGTCGCTTTCTCGTCCTTATTCATAGTCGAACCCTTCCCCTTCCGCTCGGCAACACCCCAACTAACTCCATTCCTTCGCTAACGCGATGGCATCGAGCTTCACCCCGGGCCCCATCGTGCTCGAGAGCGTCGCGCTCATCAGATAACGTCCTTTGCACGAGGCGGGCTTGGCTTTGATCACGGCTTCAAGAACCGCTGCAGCGTTGTCATAGAGCTGCTCAGGCTGAAACGACACTTTCCCGACAGGCACTTGCACAATCCCGGCTTTTTCAACCTTGTACTCCACGCGGCCTTTCCGAATCTCCGACACAGCCTTGCCGACGTCGAAGGTGACAGTCCCGGTTTTCGGATTCGGCATGAGACCGCGGGGTCCCAGCGCCTTTCCGAGTTTCCCGACGGCCGCCATGAGATCCGGTGTCGAAATAGCACAATCGAAGTCCATCCATCCGCCCTTAATCTTTTCCATCAAGTCATCGGACCCGACATAATCAGCGCCGGCTTGCCGCGCCTCCTGCTCCTTCTCCCCCTTGGCGAAGACCAATACGCGAATCTTCTTCCCCGTACCATGTGGCAACGAGGTCGTCCCGCGCACCATTTGGTCCGCCCGCTTCGGATCGACACCTAATCGAAGCGCCAAATCAACTGACTCGTCGAACTTGGTGTAGGCCGACCGTTTCACCGCATCGACCGCCTCGCGCAAGGCGTAGGCTCGAGGCTCAAGTTTTTCTACTGCCGCTCTCATCTTCTTTCCCATTTCCGTTCTCCCCTCTACACCATCGCAAATTCGGGATCGGGCAGAACTGCCAACTAGTGCGCGCGTCGACGAGGCCCTTCCCAGAGCATACGGTCCGCGAGCATGACCGACAGTCCTGCCCGATCTAACACCTCACCCTTGAACCACCACGCCCATACTGCGCGCCGTCCCTTCGATGATCTTGATCGCCCCCTCAAGATCGACGGCATTGAGATCCGTCAGTTTCTTTTGCGCGATCTCACGCAACTGCACTCTCGTGATCTTCCCAACCTTGTCCTTCTGGGGAACACCTGATCCCTTAATAATCCCTGCCGCCTTCTTCAAGAGGTCGGACGCAGGCGGAGTTTTCATCACGAAGGTAAACGATCGATCCTTATAGACCGTAATGACCACCGGGATGATGCTATCGCCCTCTTTCTGTGTTTTTGCGTTGAACTGTTTGCAAAACTCCATGATATTGACGCCGTGCTGACCCAGCGACGGCCCGACCGGGGGAGCAGGATTTGCTTTCCCGGCTGGAATCTGCAACTTAATCTGTGCCGATACTTCCTTGGCCATGTCCTACACTCCTACTCGCGTTCGACCATTTCGGAGACTAAATCCGCTCCACCTGTAAAAACCCAAGCTCCACCGGAGTGGAGCGCCCAAAAATACTGACCAGTACTTTAAGCCGGCCATGGTCCTGATCCACCTCGTCCACCACACCATTAAACCCGAGAAATGGCCCATCAATGATCCGCACATTATCCGTCTTGATGAATTTGACCTGTTCGCGTGGCCCGGATGCTCCCACATCAACCTGCTTCAACAGCGACTCAACCTCATCCATCGATAAGGGTGTCGGCTGCGCGCCGGCGCCGACAAATCCAGTGACCTTCGGCGTCTCCTTGATCATCTGCAAGGTTTCATCGATGACCGGGGACTCCAACTCCACAATCACATACCCCGGAAAAAACTTCCGTCGAGATGTTCGGCGCTTGCCGTCCTTGATCTCAATCACATCCTCCGTCGGCACGAGTACCTGTCCCAGCTTTTCGACCAATCCCATCTGATTGGCTCGCTCCAGCAAGCTGGTCTTCACCCGCCCTTCGAAGCCTGCGTAGGTATGAATGACGTACCAATTCTTTGCCATGCCCTACCCTCGGATCATTGGTTGACTACGTGTCATGCGGCGGCGCTCACATCCAGATAGCTGACTCATAGAATCTTACTCACGACCCATACGAGAACCGAGTCGACGAGCGACAGATACAGGGACATGATGATACAGAAGACAATGACCACCGTCGTGGACCCGACCGTTTCGGCCCGAGTCGGAAACGACACTTTCTTCAATTCTCCGCGCACATCGATGAAGAACTCTCGGATAGAATCCGTAAACTTCCTGAACATCCGCACCTCACCTTCACGTTTAGTGAAAGAGGACGCCTTCATCCCCCTCACCTCGCCCAATTTCCCCGCTCGCTACAAACCTGCTCGCAATCTACCGTCGGTATTGATCCTGACCCATCCACTACCCAGCGATTGGCAGGGGCACTAGGATTTGAACCCAGACTCTCGGTTTTGGAGACCGATGTGCTACCATTGACACCATGCCCCTACGACAACTGGCAACCCAGCCATTGAGCCGGTAGCCCAACTACTTCACTTCCTTATGGGCATTGTGTTTCCGGCAGAACTTGCAGAACTTATTCCGTTCCAGCCGATCCGGATCGTTCTTCTTATTCTTCATGGTGGAATAGTTCCGCTGTTTGCAGATCGTGCATGCCAAATCAATTATCTCTCGCATCTCAATACTCCCACACTGTCATGCGACAGCAATCAGATTTACGCCAGAATTTCGGTGACGACGCCGGAGCCGACGGTCTTGCCGCCCTCGCGCACCGCAAACCGCAAGCCTTGATCCATCGCAATCGGGCTGATCAACTCCCCCGTGACACTCACGTTGTCCCCCGGCATCACCATCTCC
>DATHTZ010000124.1:0-1616 GCA_035462675.1 Nitrospiraceae bacterium
GTTTGTAAAAACCGGCAAGGGTGTCTTCTATGCACGTCCGGTATCCGTTGGAGTGACAGGCGAAGGGGTTCATCCGGAAAAACCAGAACCCATGGGTGGTGATATAAATCCGGTGGGTCTTGAAGCCGGAAGCACTGACGTTATTCTAAGACCCATGGGTGTTGCGTTACCGCCAAGGGGTGTTGAGCGACCGCCAGTGGGTGTTGATAATATTTCGCAGGACCTCCTTACCGAGTTGAGTGGTTGTATTCGCACTGGATTGGGGATGGCGCCCGACGAGGCGCTTCTTACGTCTTTAGTGGAGGAGTGCCGTCAGAGGGCTCGCTTGACGGATGGCGAGCCAGCCAGTGACGAGGAGATTTTGCAGTTCACAGAGATGAAAATCCGGGTCCTGAGGCACGCCTCGAAACTGCGAAATCCACTGGCTGTGCTAAAAAGGGCCGTGCCGGAGTGTTTCATTGGACAACCATTGGTCGAATACCGGGTATCCGAGCGTGCGAGGAAGAGAAGGGAATTGGAAGAACTCCGCCGGTACGAAACCTCTCTGCATGAGCAAGACGAAGAATCAAGGACCGAGATTGAGCGGCTGAGCGCTTGGGAGCGTATCAGCGATCGCCATCGCACGGCGCAAGGCTACGATCTCCGCGCCATTGCCGAGGACCCCGAGTTGGATGAGCACGGCAGAGCCGTGGCGTTGGAGAGGATGAGGCGTCTGGGTCGGTTCGCGCCACGGGGGCTCTGAGAGTTTGCCGGTTGAACTGGAATTCAGTCAACGCGCCAGGCGAACGCAGTCTCCATAGGCCGCGACCACTTCATCCGCGGTCAACAGGATCAGGTGTTCGACTTCTGCCTGCGCGATGAGCATTCGGTCGAAAGGATCCCGGTGATGCCAAGGCAGTAGCGCGACGTGGCGAGCCTGACCCGCTGTGAGCGGAAGAGCCTCAAAAGGTTCTGCCGCCAGTCGATCTTCGAAGTTTGATGGCAGCCGGAGTTTACCGAGGCTTTCCTTCAACCAAATCTCCCAAAGACTGACTGCGCTGATAAACACGGTGTTTTCCGGTTCACCGATGAGCTGCCGAGCCTTTTCCGAGAGTGATGAGCTGTTGCCGAGCCACCAAAGCAATAGATGGGTGTCGAGCAGCAGTTTCATTGCTCGGGCTCTGTCATTCCAAATGCCTCTGCCATGTCCGGCGGAAGGGCATCGAAGTCCGGAGCAATCCAGATCTCTCCGGCCATGGCTCCCGGCGTCCGAGGGTTGGCCGGACCGCTATAAGCAATCAGCTTGGCAATCGGATTACCTGCCTTCGCCAGAATAACCTCGTTGCCCTTCTGCACCTCCTCGAGAAGTGCGGACAACTCAGCCTTTGCCTGGGAGATGTTCCGAATCACCATCTTTGAAGTATATATCAGATCAGATCTGGTCTGGTCTGGTCTAGTTAGCGCCCCTGCCGAGCAACACTTGCGGGATCGTTTTCAAAATGACAACGCAGTCCAAAGTCAGTGACCACTCGTCGATGTATTTCAAATCGAGCCGCATCCAATCGCTGAACGTAAGACTATCCCGGCCCTCCAACGCCCAGAGACAGGTCAGACCGGGCCGCATCCGCAGCCGGCGC
>DATHTZ010000125.1:0-19461 GCA_035462675.1 Nitrospiraceae bacterium
GAACGAACTTCTCAGGTGAGAGAACTAATCCTTGTTGCTTATTCCTCTGCCAAGCGGGCCGGAGTATTCGAGGCCCGCGACGAACAGAAAACAGAGGATAAATTCATTCGTCCAGTCTTGAAGGCGCTGGGCTGGGTCTACGATCCCCAACCGCGCCACAAACGGCGCAAGGCAAAGGTCCGCCCAGACTATGCGCTCTTTGCATCCATAGGGGATTACGAAACCGCAGCTCATTCGCTCAATGAACCCAAGACCTACTATTCCCACGTACAAGCAATTGTCGAGGCCAAGTATTGGGGACGTCCATTGAACGATACCGTCAAAGATGACCCCTTAGACGCGCGCGACGCCACCGCCCAACTCGTCCGATATCTCGACGAGGTCTACTACCACACGGATGGGAAGGTCTGCTGGGCCATCCTGACAAACGGCAAGACCTGGCGCCTGTTCTCCCATCGTGCCGCCTCTCGCTCCAGCAACTATTTGGAGGTCGATCTAGAAGCACTGCTACAGTTGAACGATCCCGTTGCCTTTCGCCGATTCTATGGATTCTTCGCTCAGGAGGCGCTCACCCCTGCCCCAGCAACGGGCAAGCGATGGGTGGACCTCTACCTAGAAGAAAGCGATCGAGCGGCTCGATCCGTCAGTGATCACCTCAAGAACCTCATCTTCGACCAAGTCTTCAAGCGGGTGGCAGAAGGTTTTGTGGCCTACCGCCGGTCAGAGAAAAGCCTCGCCAAGGAAACGGACGAGTCTCTGCAGGCAGTGTTCGCCGGAACGATCACGCTTCTCTTCCGCCTCCTGTTTCTCCTCTATGCAGAATCGAGAGACCTCCTTCCGGTTCATGACGAGTTAGGCTATCGAAAGAAGAGCTTGCAGGCGCTTAAAGAACGAGTGCACGACGATCTGCGGATCGGCGCCAAACAGTCTGCGCAGTCCTTCGACTATTGGGAGCATCTTTGTCGGCTCTTCCGAATCGTGGATCGAGGGGATGCCGCACTCAGCGTGCCACATTACAACGGAGGGCTCTTTCATGCTCCCAAGAAAGGTGCAACCACAGGTGTGACAGAACCAGCAGGCCAACGCTTCTTGGAAGAACACAAACTGGCTGATCCCTTCGTGGCGGAAGCGATCCGCGCATTGACATTCGACCCGGAGACAGACCTCACCGAGCGCCAATTCATCGACTATTCGGCGCTGGGAGTCCGGCATCTTGGTGATGTATATGAAGGACTGCTCGAATTCCATCTGCGGCAAGAGTCGCCAGACAAACCGCTGAGGCTGGAGAGCACAAATCGAGAACGAAAGGAGAGCGGCTCCTATTTCACCCCACACTTCATCGTCGAGTTCATCGTGATACAGGCAGTTGGGCCGATTGTGGATCTGCGACTGAAGGAGGTCGAGTCGTTGCTCGTCACATGGCAAAAGGCCTGCGACCAGAGCAAACGAGTGCAAGCGTCTCAGTCTGTCAGAGCCACGCAGCAGGTAGTCGAAGACCAATCGCGAGTCATCTTTACCACCATCTTTGGGATCAAAGTGCTGGACCCCACGATGGGCTCCGGCCATTTTCTCGTCCATGCCGTGAATTATCTGGCCGACCGGATCGTAGCCTTCCTGGCCGCGCATCCCGGTAACCCAGTTATTGCCGCTATCGAGCGGATACGCAAGGCCATCATCGCGGACCTCAAGGCTCAAAAGCTCGACGAGCGTGAAATCGCCAGGATCACCGGCAAGCTGACCGAGATCAATCTCATCAAACGGATGGTCATGAAGCGTTGCGTGTATGGGGTGGACCTTAATCCAATGGCGGTGGAGCTCGCCAAACTGTCCCTTTGGCTCGACTCGTTCACGTTGGGCGCGCCACTCTCGTTTCTGGATCACCACTTGAAATGCGGCAATACGCTCATTGGCGCCAAGGTTGAGACGGTAGAAAATGCGCTGGAGGGCGGCTTGTTCGGTACGCAGTTTGCCGGCATGCTGCAAGCTACTGAGTTGATGCGGGAGGTCGGTGAGCTGACCGACGTCACGGCGGCGGAAGTCGAAGAAAGCGAAACGAAGTTCGAGCACGCGCGACAGGCTCTAACACCATTTATCCAGTTGATGAATGTGTGGCAGGCTGAATCTTTCGGACATGCTAATGCGCGCAAGGCACTTCAGCATGTCGGCAGCCAAGTCGGCGTCATCGACCACCGCACAAGGCCCGCCCAGACTCAGTCCTTAGAGGAAGCTGTGCACCGGACGGCTACAGCCCACCGGTTCTTCCACTGGGAACTGGAGTTTCCGGAAGTCTGGTACGGAGGAGGGAGGCGTGTGGATGAGCCGGGATTCGACGCCGTGATTGGAAATCCTCCGTGGGTACGGCAGGAGACGCTGGCGAATTTGAAGAAAGTCCTAGCCGAGACCTATCCCTCTGTCTACGACGGCGTGGCAGATATCTATGTCTATGTGCTCACGCGAGGGTTAGCTGTGCTCAAACCTGGTGGCCGGCTCGGTTTCATCCTGCCGAACAAATGGCTCCGCGCCAACTACGGAGAGCGGTTAAGGGACACACTGGTGACGCAGTACCGGCCCGAACTCCTGGTGGACTTCGGCCACGCGCCGATCTTTCCCGATGCCGACACCTTTCCCGTGGTCTCGATCATCCGTCGTCCCCATCCGGCGGATTCGACGGACACAGCGACCCTCCGCGTCTGTCCGATCCCTCGCGAAGCGCTGGATGAGATCAAGCTGACGCCGTTTGTCGAGAAACATGCCTTCGGCGTACCCACCCTGCTCCTCAAGCCACAGGGCTGGGCACTGTAACCGCCGGACGTGCTGCGGCTCTTCGAGAAAATCAAGAACAGCGGACAACCGTTGCGAGAAATAGTTGGATCACCACCCTTGTACGGTGTGAAGACAGGTCTCAATGAAGCTTTTTTCATTGACCAGGCAACCCGCGATCGGCTCATCACCGAAGACCCAAAGTGCGAGAGCCTGATCAAGAAGCTCATCCGAGGGCGGAACATTCAACGATGGGCAGTGGAGTGGGGGAAGGATTGGATCATCGCGCTTCCTTCAAGCTACAACGAGGAGTGGCCTTGGGCAGCCTTGGCGGACAAGCCGGCGAAGGCCGAAGAGATATTCGAGAAAGAATTTCCGTCGATCCATGCTCACATGAAGCCGGTGGAGCAGGCGCTACGAAAACGCGAAGACCAAGGAATGTTCTGGTGGGAACTTCGGTCCTGTGATTATTACGACAAGTTTGAGCAGCCAAAGATCGTTTACCAAGTGATTCAGTGGCATAGCGGGTTCGCCCTGAACTTAGAAGGTCATTTCCTGAACGACAAAGCATTTTGCATTCCGAGTAGCGACTGCTACCTTCTTGCTGCTCTAAATTCATCTCTCATCTGGTGGTTCCTCTGGCGATACCTCCCGCACATGAAAGACGAAGCACTAAATCCTGCCACGTTTCTCATGGAAGTCTTTCCGGTCGTCTCTCCATCAAAGACGACCCGTTCTTCCATTGAGGAACGGGTCAACCGTCTCATCGAGCTGGCTAAGTCCTTCGCTGAAAAGCGAGCCTCGTTCCTTCAGTGGGTGACTCATGAAACAGGGATCATCAAAGTCCCCACTGCACTGGAATCGCCCTGGCAACTGCACCAGGAGAAGTTTCTTGTTGTGCTGAAGAAAGCCGGGCTCAAGCACCCCTCGCCGACCACGCTCCAACATCTCACTCGGACGTTTGAAAGCGAGTCGTCCACGCTCCGGGCCAACCGTGCCGACACCCTTCGCCTCGAACGTGAACTCGACGAGCTGATCATGAAAGTCTACAAACTCACCCCCGACGAGATTGCCCTCCTCCGCCAAACCGCCCCTCCACGCTCACCACTCCATGTCTTAGAAACCGAGTTAAATGACGAATGAATCCATACTCACCGTGCTCGGATGAAAGGGGTCAGGAATCTAATTCGAGACGTACGAGACAGGCGAGAGTCTTCCGATTTCTCATGCTTCTCCTGGAAGGAGTGGCCAAGGCTGCCCTTTACTGCGCGCATCGAACGAGCACATTCCTATCGTGCGCGTTCTGTGAGCAAGAAGGGCACCTGGCCGCTCCCTCCTCACATCTGATTCGGCGCCACGAACACGAGGACTTTGAGACGCTGGTCCGTGTGATTCTTTACCCCATGCGCTTCCCCAGCCGGCGCCATGGTCCCCTGCCCTGAACCGAGTACTTGTTTCTCTGAACCGACCTGGAACGTACCCTGTCCCTCAAGCACGAGATAGACCTTATCCTGCTCGCCATGGATATGGCCCTTCTGTTCCTGCCCTGGTTCAAAGCAGTAGATGTCGCAGAAGAACCGCGGCGTCTGAAATATATTGCTCTTCTTCATCTTTTCACTGTTAAACTGCTGAAATTCAGAGAGATTCACAATATTCATTCGCCAACTCCTTTAGGAAGGTTGCGGGTGTGTTCGACGACGCTCAAGCTTCGCCAGAATGGAATCGACCGAGATCACATGATGCGAGAGCCCCAAGTCCTTGGCCGGAAGCCCCATCGCCAGGCCCAGTAGCTGCGGCACATGCAAGATCGGCAAGTGGAGTGCGCGGTTCACCGCACGACCAGCCCGCTCTTGATAAATATCCAGACTCATGTGACAGAGAGGACAGGGCGTCACCATAAAGTCGGCTCCCTGTTCCTTGGCTTCATTCATATGCATCCCTGCCATGGCCACAGCAATGGCTTCCTTTTCGAGGATGATAGGAAATCCACAACACTTGGTTCTTCCTGCATAGGCCACCGGTTCACCACCGACAGCTGTGATAAGGCGTTCGAGAGATTGAGGATTCTCAGGATCGTCAAACCCCAGATCCCACGATGGACGCAGGATATAGCAACCGTAAAACGGGGCGACGTGGAAGTCTTGCATCGGCACGGAGACCAGGGCGCTCAGGCGAGCCAATCCGATGTCTCGCACCACAATCCACAACAGATGTTTGACTTGGACGTGCCCGTGATAGGCCAGTCCTTCCGGGGCCAGGAGAGCGTTGATGCGGTCCAGGGTCCCTACCTCTGTCTTCAACCGCCGATTGGCCGCGCTCATCACCCCTTGGCAGGTGCCGCAGATCGTCATGACATCCAACCCAAGCGCCTCTGCTTGCGCAAAGGTCCTGGCGTTGAGCGCCAGCGCCATATCGGGGTGCGCTTCTGTCACGACCCCGGCGCCGCAGCAAGCCGCAGCAGCGAGCTCGACAACCTCGATCCCCAATCGGCCGATGATCGCCCTTGTCGATTGATTGAGTTCCGGCGTCGCCCCTTGGGCCGCGCAGCCGGGATAAAGAGCATATTTCATTGATCTTCCGTCACGGGAGATGAGACAGGGTGCGGTTGAGTGAATCTCGAAGATCGTCCATCGCAGCCGCCGTTTTCGCCTTCACCTGCTCCCAGGAAGAGGCCGTGGCGGAATGAATGTCCTGGGCTTTTTTACTCGCCAGATCCTTTTTCTTTTCTAATTCCCCGATCGCCTTCTGAATATCCGCTCTTGCTTCCACCGACGCGTACTCGACTTGCCCACGGAGTTGCGCGATGCGCGTTTGCATCTTATCCAGTTCCGTCTGAACCTTTCGCTGAAAGGCATCTTTCTGCTGAATCGTATAGTCCTTGGTGGCCGTCACCGCCTCCTGGGTTTCCCGGATCACCGTGTCACCCGTCACCGGCTTATTCGACGCTCCAGCTGCTACGACGCCCAATATGGTGAGTAACCCGATTCCCACAATCCCCCACAGCCCTGCGATATCATACCTCATAACAATCTTCTCCATCTCATCGACGTGCGCGTATCCTCCGAAGTATAACTACCGCCTTTCGGAAAGTCACCGTGCATGGACCGTGAAGCGCCAGACGTGCAGGACATGCGGGACGAGCGACGGGGTGAGTCGGTCTGGTCTATCTGGCTTATGTGATTTCTCTCGTGCGATGAACAGGAGAGACGAAACAGACAGACATACCGGATAGACATCCGATCGATGAGATACGGACGACCGAGAGCTGGTGAGCGCAGTCAGATTGTCTGGTCTGTTTGGTGTATCTCGTCGATTCGGTTGAACCAAACTAACTGTGTGGACCAGAGAGACCAGATGAATCAGACAGACCACACACGAAGAGGGCGGCCTTCGTGAACTTTCAGGAGTGCGGCAAATCCCCTATCGCGCCAATCGCACGCAGGAATCATGCGCTGAGTCAACGGCGGCAGGTAATGCTAGCTGGCTTTGCGGAGAGGAACCGGCTGGAGCATTTGGGCAAACTCGTCCGCAGGCATCGCCCGCCCGAAGAGATACCCCTGGGCGTAGTCGCACCCCTCATCCAGGAGGATCGTTCGCTGGGCTTCCTGCTCGACCCCTTCGGCAAGCACCAAGAGATCGAGGCTGTGGGCCATGGCAATGATCGCCCGCACAATCGGGGCTGGTCGGGCCTGCGTCAGGATTTCCTGGATAAACGATTGATCGATCTTCACCATGTTGATCGGTAAACGCTGCAGATAGCTGAGCGACGAATAGCCGGTCCCGAAGTCGTCCATGGAGAGTTGTACTCCCATCCCCTTTAACGTGGCCAGCAAGTCGATCGACGCATCCACGTTACGCATCACGATTGACTCCGTCAATTCCAACTCCAGACAAGCCGGAGTCAACCCCGTGTGACTGAGGGCCTCTTCCACCACGGACAGCAACGTATTGCCGTGGAACAATGAGTTCGAAATATTGACAGAAATGCGCACCGGCATTTTGCCACGCTGCTGCCACGCCTGACTGTGGCGGCAGGCGGTTCGTAATACCCATTCGTCGATCGCTCTGATCAGACCCGTATCCATGGCAGCCGGCAGGAATTCCGCGGGACGCAAGAGCCCTCGTTGGGGATGCTGCCACCGTACCAACGCCTCCGCACCGATAATCCCGCCCGTCTGCATATCGATCTGCGGCTGGTAATAGACCACGAACTCTTCCCGTTCGACGGCATGGCGGACTTCTCCTTCCAAGATCAACCTCTCATTCGCGGCGGCGTTCAGGGTGTCGGAATAATACTGAAAGTTATCCCGGCCTTGTTCCTTAGCGTGATACATCGCGCTGTCCGCATTCTTTAGCAAGGTATCGACCGAGTTTCCATCAACAGGAAAAATGGCAATCCCAATACTGACTGTGACAAAGATTTCCCGTCCTTCGATCGAAAAAGACTTCGCCATCCCTTCTACAATGCGGCGCGCGACTGTTGCGGCATCCTGTGCCTCGCGCAGATTCGTGAGAAGCACGGTAAACTCATCGCCGCCTAATCGCGCAAGCGAACGGTTCTCCTCCTTGTCCACAGACCGGCTGACGGAGTCACTGTGCCGCACGGAATCAGCGAGACGGTCGGCCACGCTTTTTAGCAGTAAGTCACCGATATTGTGACCCAATGTATCGTTAATGATCTTAAATCGATCCAAGTCCAGAAAGAGCGTCGCCAACGTGGTGCGGTAGCGGCGGGCATGCAAGAGAGCCTGCGTGAGACGATCCTTGAACAACACGCGGTTCGGCAGTCCCGTCAGGCTGTCGAAATACGCGAGACGATGAATCTCCTTCTCGGACTGTTTCCGTTCGCTGATGTCCTGCGCGGTTCCCACCACCGACAACGTCTTCAATTGGCCGTCGAATACGGCCTCTGCCTGGAGATTGACCGTGAAATCCGCTCCGTTCGGCAGGACAAGACGATGGTCGATATCGCACGGGACCCGCTTGCTCAGGATACACTTCAGGGTCTCATCGACACGATTGCGGTCTTCTGTGTGCACGAGCTGAATAAACGCGTCGAAGGTTCCAGCAAAGTCCTGCGATCGAATCCCCATCAGACGACAGAGCTCAGCGGACAGGGTAAACTGGTTCGTGTCCGGTCGCCATTCCCAATTTCCAATCTTAGCGATCCGCTGCGCTAATCCAAGCCGAGCCTCACTTTTGATCAGGGCATCCACGGTGTGGCTGCCCCGCAGCATATACCGCACACGATGACTCAAGATCATCGCATTGAGCGGTTTCGTGATGAAATCCGTCGCGCCCCATTCGTAGGCATGGGCGATCGATTCTGCATCGTTGAGCCCTGTCATGATGAGGATCGGCACCCGGCTGCCGCCCACCAGCCCACGCAAGTGCGAACAGGCGGTAAATCCGTCCATCCCTGGCATCGTGATGTCCATCAGCACGATGTCTGGACGATGCTCGGCAAATCGCTCAAGGGCTTGCGCGCCGTTCTCCGCTTCGCATACCTCGTGGCCGGATTGTTCGAGCGCCTCGCGGACGAAGATGCGCACGATCATTTCGTCGTCTACCACCAACGCGAGCGGACGGACTCGTTCTGGGACTGTCTCCATCTACGCAGCGTCTTTCCTTAGCTCATCTTGCACGGCTTGCCTCGCCGCCACATAGAGCGCGTCAAGTCTGGCCGCCCTCAACTGGTTTTGATACCTTACCCTGCCGATCCATTTGCTCCAAGTCCTTCGCGAAATCCGACAAGGCCGGCTCCCCGATCATGGCGCTGGACGACTTCAATGCATACGCCGCCTGAAAGAGGCCTGAGTATCTTGACGCATCACCCCCTTCATGGATGATGCCCGCCGATCCAGTTGAGCTGTTTAAAAATCACAGGGGCGGTGATGGAGGGATTGGGTCGTTACGCAGAACCCGGGGCATCAGCTGCTTGCCGCTCCCGCTGGTAGGGCTCCAGTTCGATCTGCTTCACGATGTCCTGAAGGTGAGCCCATTCTGTCGGAGCGATCACCTCAAACTCAAGGCCGAATTGCCGCTCTCGGCTCCACCGGACAATCGCTGCCTGAATCTGAATTGGAGGTTCGCCCTCAATCGCCTCGACCCGGACCTCCAGAGTGGCTCCTGGCCTCACGTCGGTGAGACTTTCGATGCGACAACCCCTGATGGAGAGATCCATGAGGCTGCCTTCTCCGCCGACCATCGCGACAGAAGAAAACGAACTGCGAAATTGAGCGTGAAACCGGAGGTTCTTTCGTTGCTCCATCGTCGCGCCTCACAGATTGGTAGGTGCTACCCCTTTATATTCCCGATCGGACGTAATTCCGCCACCTTTTTTGTAATTCCTGCACGATCGACCGACTCCACCACTTCAGAAATATTTTTGTAGGCGAGACCGGCCTCCTCCGCGAGGCCCGACATCGACACGGCCTTGACCAAAATGCCACGCTGTTTCATCTGCTGCTGCAGCTGTGCGCCATGAACCGTCCGCTTCGCTTGGGCGCGGGACATTGTTCGTCCGGCCCCGTGCATCGTCGATCCAAACGTGTCGCGTACCGCGTGATCTGTCCCCACCAACAAGTACGAGCCCGTCTCCATCGACCCACCACAGATGACCGGCTGACCTGTCTGCCGAAACGTGTCCGGTAGCTCTGGACTCCCTGGCCCAAACGCCCTGGTCGCTCCCTTGCGGTGCACAACCAAGTCCCCTTCCGGATACCGTTCGACCTTGGCGATGTTGTGCGCCACGTCGTACACCAACTCCATTCCCAATGCCTCGGCGGATTGACCGAAGACCGTCGCGAAGGCTTTGCGAATCTGATGTGTGATGACTTGGCGATTGGCAAAGGCCGTATTCGCGGCACAGTTCATGGCGGAAAAATACTCCTGCCCTTCGGAAGATCGAAACGGCGCACAAGCCAACTGCGGATCCTTCACGGCGATGCCGTAGCGACGCATAGATTTTTCAAATACCTTGAGATAGTCGCTCGCCACCTGATGCCCGAACCCGCGTGAGCCGCAATGCACCATCACCACGATCTGCTCGTGGCCGGTGATGCCGAACGCCGCCGCCGTGACGGGATCGAATATCCGTTCGTTCCCAACCACCTGAACTTCAAGGTAATGATTGCCCGATCCCAAGGTCCCCAGCTGATTGATGCCTCGTGTAATCGCGTGATCGGTCACGATCGACGGATCGGCCCCCTCGATGCAGCCACCTTCTTCCATGCGGGCGAGATCCCGATGCCATCCATATCCCCGCTCCACACACCACTTGGCCCCATGGGTCATCACGCGACGAAATTCCTCCCGTGAGAGCCGAACGAATCCGCTCGCCCCGACGCCGGCCGGCACCTTCCGAAAGAGTTCGGTCATGAGCTGCTCCAGGCGAGGCTGCACATCCGTGAGCGTCAAATCCGTCCGAATCAGCCGCATGCCGCAGTTGATATCGTAGCCCACACCGCCGGGAGAAATGATACCGTCCTGCACGTCGAATGCCGCGACACCCCCGATCGGAAATCCATAGCCCCAATGTCCATCCGGCATACAGAGCGCATACCGGCGGATGCCAGGCAGGCAGGCGACATTGGTCACCTGATCGAACACTCCGGAATCCATAGCCTGAAGAATCCCCCTGGTCGCATAAATTCTGGCCGGCACCAGCATGCCGGGCTTTTCAGAGGCAGGGATTTCCCAAATCTCATCCGTAATACGATGGACCGTCATGTTGGTGTTGAGGTTCATGTGGTCTATCTCGTCCACGATGCTCCACTCAGCACCCAGTACTCAGCACTTGTCATGTTTCATCATACATCAAGCACCACGCGCGCCTTCCAACGATCGCCTGTCTGCTTGAGCTCGTAGAGATGTTTCGTGACCCCTTTCACATCGGCGTGGAGTTCTTGTGTCTGTTGATCTACCGGCGCGCCGATCAGACGTGCGCGCAACACCCATACCTCTCCATCCTGCGTCAAGGTAAGCGGCGCCTCTCGAAAGACCGCCCCTGCTGCGTCCTTCCAGTAGACCATCTCAGACAACCAATCGAACAACAGCACCGATGGGTCCGCATCACTCTGTTCAACCTCACGCTTCCATCCCCCTGACACAGTGGAAGGATTCGCCATACTCTCAAGAAGGGCCTGCGTCGCACCGCGAAACACCTCCTCGACCGACTCTCCTTCGGCCTCGAAGCCGATATCGGCCAGGGCAATCTCTTCGAGAAAACGAAAGGTCCAGGCCATAGGGGGTCACGCCGGCGGCGGCACACGTCGCACTCGCTGGATGAGAGCCTGGATGAGACTGAGCCCAGGGAGCGCATGTCCAAAGGGATTGGGGATTTTCCCTTTGAGCAACATCTTAATACCCAGAGGCAGGATGTGCAGCAGACCACGAGGTGAGAACCCCACCACTTTCAGCGGCATGATCGCTTCGTTTAATCGCCCTTGCTGCTCGATCAGATCAGTAAAGCCAAGGATGTGACGCGCACCGCCGGCCTTTGTCAACCCTCGTTCGAGCGAGGCCCGCCGCAACCGGATGATCGCCTCCATCGGCTTCACATCTTTCGGACAGACTTCGACGCAAAAATTGCACCGCGTACAGTCCCAGATCCCATGCTCGTCTTGGAGCACCGAGAGCCTAGCCCTTGTCGCCGAAGAGGCCTCCCGCGGGTCGGAGAGGAAACGATCGGCCTTCGCCAACGCGGCAGGGCCGAGAAACCCCTTTGAGACTTCATGTACGGTACAAGCCGCGACGCAGGCGCCGCACATGATGCAGGCATCCACATTGTGAAACTGTGGATTGGCGTGGCCCTGCGCCTTCCTCTGAGCAGGCACGCTCTCATGAGAAGGCCGAGATCCAGATACCAGCCAGGGATGTACGTCGTGGATCTTTTCCCAGAACGATGCCATATCCACGACCAAGTCCTTGATCACCGGCAAGTTTTGGAGTGGCCCGACTGTGAAGTGCCCGTGACGTTCGAGTTCTTTGCGGAGGGAGGTGCGGCAGGCCAGCTTTTCACTGCCGTTGATAGTCATCGCACAAGAGCCGCAAATCGCAGAGCGACAGGAATAGCGGAGTGCCAAACTCCCGTCACACTCATTCTTGATGCGAATCAACGCATCGAGCACCGTCATTCCGCGTCCAACATCGAGCCGGAACTCTTGGGGATGGGGTGCAGAATCGACTTCGGGGTTGAATCGTTGAATCGTGAAGGTCAGGCGCATGGAAGACGTGAGGTGTGAAACGTAAAACGTGAGACGTCCTGTTCAGCCTAACTCGAAGATTTTCGGGGAGTTCGTCAGATTGCGGCACCCGTCTTTCGTGACGAGTACCATGTCTTCGATACGCACGGCACCGAGACCAGGATAGTAGAGGCCTGGCTCGACGGTGACGACGTGGCCTTCTTGGAGCAGCGACCCGGTGCGGCTGATGCGCGGCATTTCATGGATGTCGAGTCCGACCCCATGGCCGGTGCCGTGAAAATAGCCCTGCATGCGCCCGTTCACCAGGCCAGTCTGATATCCTGCTTTCTCAAATCTGGTCAAGATACCTTGATGAATCCTCTTTCCGTCCGCCCCGTCTTTGACTTTCGTGATTGCCTCTTCCTGCGCATCCAAGACCGTCTGATAGAGCCGTTGCAGTTCAGGGCTTGGCGTTCCCCGAACCACAGTTCTGGACATATCGGCGAAATACCGATTGGCCGCTGACCGGGGAAACACGTCGAAGATAATACTGCGGTGGGCCGGCAACGGCCCGCTGCCTTCGTTGTGGGGGTCGCAGGCCTGCTCTCCCCCTGCGACAATGGTATGCTGGGCGACACAATCACACTCCATCAATGACACATTGATCAGCTTCTTCACTCGCTCCGACGTCAGCGGTATCCCATCGAACCACAGTTGATCTTTGTTGATTGAGGCCTGACGCAGCATGTCGTGGGCTGCCACGACCGCCTGTTCCGTGGCGCGCTGGGCTGCTTCGATACAGCGGACTTCTTCGGCAGTCTTCACCACCCGTTCTTCGTAGAACGGATCCCGTTTCGGATGCAGCTGATACCCCAATGACTGAAACTTGAGAGCGTGGCCGAAAGGAAAGTTTGCCGGGACCAGAATCTGCGTGATACCGGCTTCTCTCAGGAGGATATGGACCACCTCGACCGTGCCCGGCTCGGCGATGCCTTGCGTCTTTGCTCGCCCTTCCACCTCCGAATACGAGAGCACCCGATCGACAGACGATTGGCTCTTCGCCCGATCCATTTCGAGATCGCTCATCACCAGAATCCGCTCCCCCTTAATCTCTAAATAGATAAAAGGGTCCGGCGCGATAAACTTGGTCGCATATTATAGATTGGAATCGGTCTCGCTGGCAGCGATGAAGACGGTGGCACGTTGAGAGTTGGGAGTGGATGACGCCATGGTGAACGCTCCTCGGAATCTAACACGGGGGAAGAGGTCGGTCAAGGCGCGGAGGGAGCCTGGTCAGGCACAAACACGGGGTCCTTGACGGTATCTTTCTCCCCATCAGGCGTCATCAGATCGATCGGCAGCATGACGGTGTTCTTTAAAATGTCGAAGGCAAGTTGCGCCAGCCCCGTCACGCCGGTGGCGAACGACTTCATCGGCAGGTACGTGACCTCCGGATCCCCGATCGACCCTTTCACAGAGAACAGCGCGGTGGCAAGGCCTTTGCGATCACCGGCAAAGAGCCGGCCGAAGAGTGGAATTGTTTTCAGGAATTGCGCATACGACCCGAACGGGCTGACGGCCCAGACCATATCGATTTGATCCGTCGGCAGATCATAGTTGCCTGCAGCCGTTATCTTCACGATCGGGCTATCGATAATCAGGTTCTCGGTCTCGAAGAGCCCATTTCGTACAAAAACCGTCGCCGAAACCTTATTATACGGCAACCCATCTCTGTCTAAATCCACCTTCCCTTGGAGTACGGCCGGGAGATTCAATATACTGATAATTTTCCAGACCGCCCGTTCCGGCGATTTAAAAATGCGTCCGTTTCCAAGCAAGACTTCCACCTTGCCGTTCAACGTGGGATACAGCCCGTGTGGGTTCTTCTCATGGCCACGGATCGTCCCCGTTACTCGAGCTTCACCTGTGATTCCACTTCCTTTCTCCCCCGCCAGCCTCAACACGTCTTCCACCAACAAGCCCGTTGCTCGAACCGAGAGCTCAGCGTCGGCCGGCTGCTTCCGCGGCAGTTGCACCACGATACGGCCGGCGACCTCTCCATTGGTCGATTGGCCGGACACACGATCCACATCGAGCACGCCCTCTTGAATCGTGACACGGGCGGAGAGACTCCCAAACTTGAGATGCTTGTAATGGCCACGCGTTATCGATGCGGTGGCCTGGACCTTGCTGGTGTCCGCAAGAGTTTCCAGAAATTCTCGGATCGGCGACCGTGCGCCTTTCGGGATAAGGAGATCGAGATCCATCTGATCGGAATCGATCTTGGCGGTAATCGTGGGTTTCGCCGCCCAATTGCGGATCGCCCCTTCCAGTGCAACGTCGCTGTCGAGCAAACGAAACGACAACCGCTTAATCTCCACATCGTTCTTCACGAATTGGACCCGCAGATACAAGTCCTGGATCGATCCCTCGACTCCCTTGGCGTTCATCAGACCGTTGGTTAACGCGAGCGACCCTGTGGTCTTCCAGGCTTTCCAATCGAGACCCTTGCCCTTCATATCAAGCAACAATTCGATATTCCCCGCCTCAAACCCTCCCTTCACAATCCATTCCGGCACGCGGGACAACGACAGTGTGCCGGTTGAAAGCGCCGCGTCGATGGAGAATCGTTCACCCAATTGGATCTTGCCTTTCACCGGCAATCGGATTGGCGGCACGATCAGCTCAATCTTGTCGAGCACCACCCCCGATCCTCGAGGAATCATGCCCTCAAATTCGACCGTCGCCTCTGCGCCGATCGGTTTTTCGACCAGACCAGGAAGCGTCGCTTTCGATTCGGTCAGGATGACCTCGCCCCGTAGATGCGGCGAGAGGGTCGGCCCGGTTAAGACCACGGCGCCGTTGACCACACCTTCGAATGTCCCGGCTGGAATGGCTTGCGAGGGCAGCAGCTTGGCCATGTGCTCCGCATCGCCTTTGCCTCGAATCAGAAAATCCCGAAACGCGCTGCTGCTCCCCCCCGTGATGCCCCCACTGATCTGCAAGTCCAGATCGCCTAGGCGTCCCGTCACCTGATCGAACATGGTCCCGCCTCCCGACAACACAAACCGGCCCTGTAGCGCCGTCAGCCTCTCGGGCAACAACGGATTGGTCAGACTGACATGCTGAACCGTAATCTCTCCCCCGGCAAAGGTAACACCACCCGGCTGATTGAGCCGACCAACCATGCGGAACGTGGGAGCGGCCTCACCTTCGACGTCACGCGAGGCGGCCAACACACGCGACAACTGTTCCGACGTGACGGTCTTTGCGAGATGCTGCAACAGGTCTGCGGCGGTCATTGTTCCTACAATGTCCATTTCAACCCAAGGCCCCGCCTCCAAAAAGGAGATGAGCGCCTTGCTCTCATTCATATGAATCGTGCCATAGAGTCCATTCAGTTTCGACACCTTAACCCGGCCGGTTTCGACCGATACCACCGCCGTCAAATCCTTGGCAGGAACACGATTGTCTCCGATCAGGCCTTGCCCCCGATTCACACGAAATTCCCCCGTCAACGACAGCTGCGTCCCCTCCACCCACGATCCTGTGACGGTTGCAGCAACAATTTCCACTATCCCGTCAATCTCCCGGTCCTTCATCACCACCGGCAGCTGCGGATGCGCCCACTCGGCCGGTACGGTTTTGAACAACTGGCTCATCTGGATCGGAGGCGCCGCAACGGTCAACGCAAACGTTGGATGAGGTGTCAACAGACCCGACAGGCTTGCATGGCCTGTAAGTTTCAACTGTTCGAGGTTGGCGGAGAGATCGGACAACACCACATCATAGCCCGCAACGCCAGGGACGACCCGAATGTGACTGTGCACATTGACAGCGCTCTGCAACTGTTCCGGAGCAGGGTGCGGCCCGAAGAAGCCCGCCACCCCGCGAAGATTGAGATTAGCCGCTTCGAGTGTGCCATCGAATTGAAGGGTGACCGGCAGACCAGAGGAATCGTCGATCGCCAACGTCTGCCGCTGGGCGATGCTGATCGTCCCGGCCAGGGAAATGGTAGACAAACCCTTGTCGGTCGCATGACCGGCAGAGAGGTGCAGATCGGCCTGTCCCCGCTCCGCTCGAATGACCAGACCCACCTCCACCGACTCCAATGTCATCGATCGAGTCCCATCAGGCCATGCATCGTCGATGATGATCAGCTTCCCATTCACCAGCGTGGCTTCATGAATGCGGAAGATCCGACTGATCGCCTGCATGGCATCGTGATCGGCTGAGCCACCTTGGACAACTTGATCGAGAAGATTCCAGCGCCCGCCACGATTGCGCCGAAGCGTTAAAGTCGGCTCTTCGATGAGCAGCCGTTTCCCCACTACCTGTTTGCGCAACAGCGGGAGAAAGCGCAAGACCAAATCCAGCTTCTTAGCCGATAACACGATGTCATCGGAATTCCGATCGTGAATCGCGACCTGCGTCAGTTCCAATCGAATGCTGGGGAACAGGACCAGTTTGATACGATGGACGTCGATCTTGCGCCCGATACTCTGCTCCAGCTGCTGGAGGAAAATATCTTTGAGATAATCGCCGCCTGTCAGGTAGGGCGAGAAAATGATAAACGCGCCGCCGCCGATGAGCAGAACGACAATAATGGCGGCAATAACGCGAGTTCGGACCACTCCTGCTCCCTGGATGGATCATGCTCGGTGGGTCACCCGCAGCATATCTACGATTGCATTACCATCTTACCCAATCGCCTGCGTCAAATCTACGAAGTCTGTGTTTGGACAGGGAATTATCCGCTTCTCACGTTCAACATCCAGCAGATGAGGAACACGTCCGCCGTCTACTCAGGGGAGAGCGCTCCTGCAGAATGCTCAAAAGACCCTCCGCAAAGCCGCAGCCGATAAAAGTACCGGAGGCGTGGCCTCTGAGCCACGTTGAGGATATTTTCGAAGTGAGAAAGACGCTGGCGGATGTTTTCAGCGTCCTGCTAGAGAGGCGAGAGGGCCAGGGACAGTTTTCGTCAGATCGATCACGAGTTCATCATCGGTGTTGGCCAACAACGTATCCCAGAGACTGTGCTGCTGTGTTATGGTTGCTTCAGCTGGATAGAAGTACAAGTAAAATCCTTTGGCGGCCGTCGGTCGCATGGGATAGCGGCGGTCGTAGATCATCCCATAGGTCGGAATGCCATAGACGATCTGCCAATTCCCCAAAATAAAATGCAGTTCAGTGCCATGAACGTATAATCCACCCGTAGTGATGATGCGTTTGACGGACGTTTGCGGTTGGCTGAGATAAAACGTCACCCGTTCGTCCGGTCGGGCTGCGGCGAGGGCCTCTGCAATTTGCCGAGACAAGAGCGTGAGTTCCTCTGGACGAAACGCCGGAACCAGCGGCGCCTCACCCTGCAGCTTTTTCTGCAACCAGATCCGATGTTCTTTCACCGAGATGCTGCCGAGGATGCGAGATAAGTCCTCCGCACGCATGGCCTTCGGATGCGCATGCGCGCTGGGAGGCCACTCCGGCAAGACGGCATCATCCATCTCCAGCCGAACATAGTTCACCGGATCTTCATAGACCGCGCGATACGGCACCAGAGGAATAGCGCAGGCTGCGAGCAGGGAGCACAAAAATACGCCTGGCAAAACGTGAAACGTGAAACGTGAAACGACGATCTGGATAATGCCTCTCTTTCCCCTCACCTCTTACATTTTACCTTTCACGTTTCACGCTAGTCGGTGATCGTGACCGTCATTTCGACGCGCTCGAGGGGATTGTCTCGCCCATCGCGCTTCATGCCGACAATCTTGTCCGCCACGTCCATCCCGCTGATCACTTCACCGAATGCCGTATACTGCCAATCGAGAAAGTTCGCGTCCGCGACACAAATGAAAAACTGCGATCCGGCGCTGTCCGGGTCGTTCGAGCGAGCCATGGAGAGCACCCCGCGCTTGTGCGGCTTGCTGTTGAACTCGGCTTTAATCCGATGTCCTGGCCCCCCCATGCCATGCGATGCACGGTCAGGATTCTTGCTGTTGGGATCGCCCCCCTGGATCATGAAACCAGGAATGATCCGATGAAACGTCGTGCCGTTATAGAACCCTTCTCGGGCTAGCTTCGTAAAATTCTTCACATGCCCCGGCGCCACATCGTGAAATAATCGCAATACAATGTCGCCCAACGGTGTCCCCTTGCTGCTGACGGAAATAGTGGCTCGTGTGTTCTCTGTCGGCTCTGACATCGTCCTCTACCCTTTCTTGGTTAGCGAAAATGGAAAGGGGCCGGAGCCTCCCCTCCCTCAAGACCCTGATTGATAGGATTCCACGTCCGTCCATCGTCGTCGCTTCGGAATGCCCCGTCGCTCGTCCCGGCATAGAGCACTCCGGCACCGGACTCGATTAACACTTGGATAGCCATACTCGTCAACCCCTTATTGAGCGGTACCCACTGGCGCCCCTTGTCGGTCGTTTTGAAAATGCCGTGCCCAGTCGCCACAAAAAGCCCACGGCTATTGAACAAAATCCCGCGAATCGAATCGTTCGGAAGCGCCCGGCTGATGGCCCGCCAGGTGACGCCTCCATCGGCACTGGAAAAGACACCTCCGTCGAACGTGCCGGCATAGATGCCACCTTCCGGATCGATCGTCAACACGCGAATAAAGTTCTCCGTCATCCCTTCATGATCTTTGAGTCCATGCTGCTGACGCACCCAACCGGTCGATTGAGCCTTAAATCGTAAGATCCCTTTCCCGGACGTCCCGGCAAACAATGTCCCATCGGACGAGAGGGCCAACGCATGGACCAGGATGTCGTCGAGACCGGTGGTGACCACCGACCAACGATCCGCGGCGAGTCGATAGACCCCGTCGCTCGTGCCCGCATACATTCCATCGCTCACAGCAAGAAGGGCTTTGATTTCCAGGCGCTTGAGCCCACTATTGATCGCCTGCCAACTCTTCCCCTGATCGCGCGAACGAAAGACCCCGCCACGGAAGGTTCCGGCATAGATGGCGCCATCCTTCCCCGTCGTGAGCGTGAGAATAAATGGATCGGTCACGCCCTGGCCCGACTTCGTCCAATTGACGCCGCGATCCTCGCTGCGAAATAGACCGAGACCGAACGAGCCGGCATAGACCAGGTCGCTCCCGACAGACGTAAGCGCCTGAATGCTCGTAGCCTGCTGACCAAAAGAATCGTATTGAGGCCGGCTTTCTCCATGACCAGGAGTTTGCGGCGGAGATGGCGGAACCGGCGAGGGTGCCTGCGTGGCGGCCTCCAATATCCCACCTGTGCTCCATAGACTCAACGCTAGCGCTGTAGCTATAGTCCGAGCCCGAATCTTCATCGATCCCCTACCCCGTTACCCCTTGCCTCTACCTCTTCCCCACTTCTGTCAGACTGCTGAAAACCATTTCGGCACAGCAGAACTTTAGTGGCCACACGTTTTGAACAAGATTAGTTCTCCGCAGAATGTTCAAAAAGACTGTCCGCAAGGCCGCAGCGAGCGAAGAGGCGAGGCGTACGCTTCGGTACGTTGAGCCTCTGAGCGATGCGAG